>ONIK01000108.1 GCA_900317865.1 uncultured Methanobrevibacter sp.
CCCATATTAGGTTGGTTTGTAGTTCTTTTTCAAAAATATTTAATATATTCATCAAGTTTATTCATTAATCTTGAAACCATATAATTTAGACATTAAAAAATAACGGAGATAACTAGTTTATATCTGGTGAAAAATTAATTAAATAAATAAAAAAAGAAAAGTGAGAGAATAATTGTTCTCTCTTAAGCGTTTACGGTTACTGTGTTTCCGCACACAAAACGGCCATAACTTGATGTTATGATGTACTTGCCAGGCATTAAATTGATATTTAATTTTGCAAAACCATCTGCATCAGTTGGGCGGTAGTAGAATACTCCGTTTATGTTGAATGTTATATTTTCGCCAACAACCGGATTTCCTTTACCATCAAGCAGCTGTGCTTTAAACTGATCTGGTGTACCGTATTTTTTGATTAAATTGCTGGCCACTAAACGAGGCAATATTTTAATATTGTTTGCGACTTTTGAATCGCCGTACATTGCTGTGATTATATAGTTTCCAGAAATTAGGTTTATGTTAAGGGTGGCATATCCGTTGGAGTCTGTTGTGCGTGTGTAGAGTACTCCATTTATGTTGAATGTTACATTTTCTCCGGCTCCCACTGCTTTTCCAGTTTCATCAAGTACCCTTACTGTGTATTTGGTTCCATTCTTTTCATACATTGTAATGTTTTTGTTTTCTGTTAATCTGGATAGGACAGTTATGTTGTTGGATGTTCGCTCTCCTGTAACTGTATTGTATGCAGTGATAATGTATGTGTTAGGAATGAGGTTTATGTTGAGTTTAGCTAATCCTTTATCTCCTGTGACTTTACGTTTGTAGAATACACCGTTAATGTTAAAATCTATTTCAGTATTTTCAGGCAAATAATTACCCTTGCTGTCACGAGCAGTTACATAGTATTGTGTTGCGTTATGGAATATTTTAACGATGTTTTTACCATTTATTGTTGATAATACAGTAATTTTGGCAGTTAATTTCGTTTCATTTACAGTTACTGTTGCTGTGTAGTTTCCGGAATTTAGATTAACACCAATTGATGCCATACCCTTATTATCGGTTGTTTTGTTGTATGTTCTTCCATTCAAGGTTATATAAACAATTTGACCTGCAATCGGTCTTCCTTCACTATCTTTGATACTGACGACGAATCTGTCAGGTGAACCGTAATATTTAATCAGGTCTTTTGCTGTAATGATTACTTTTGGCTCGACTGTTACATTGAAGTCAAATGATTTTTCAGCATATTTGCTGTCTCCTGGGTAGGTGACTGTTATGTTGTTTTCACCGGCAGGTAAAGCTTCATAAGGAATGACGGCCACACCATTCTTAACAGGTACAGTAAATGTTTCATTTCCAACTTCAACAGTTAAATTACCATTAATGTCTTCAGGCAATATAACAGTTACATTATCTTCACCTATATTAATATCTGCAGTGTAGTTATCGATTTTTGGTATGTTTGTTGTTGTGTTTAGTGTTTTTGGTGTGTATTTGTTGTTTCCGTTATATGTTGCTGTGATTGAGTAGTTTCCTGGTTCTAATTCTGGAAGTGGGATTGTTGTTTTGCTTCCGGTTACTGGTACTGTTTTTGTTTCTTTTCCATTGATGTATAGGGTTGCGTTTCCTGTTGCGTCTTCTGGTAATTCTAATATTGCATTATTATTTTCTATTGTTAGGTTTGCAGGGTAATTTTTAGCTTTTGGAACATTAATTGAAGTATTGTTTGTTTTGCTTTGGTAGTTTTTGTCTCCGACCGTTGCTGTAATGCTGTGATATCCTCCAGTTATATTGTTCAATGTTAATGTTGCTACGCCATCAATTGGTTTAATGGAATACTCATCATTATCAATTTTTATTGTAATGTTATTTTGCAAATCAATAGGTGCATTAACATTGATTGTCGTGTTTTTGCCATATTCTTTTACTTCAACATTTATTTTTAAATTATATGTGCTGTTTTGTGAAACATTAAATGTTGCGGATTTATTTTTAGCATAATATATGTCTTTGCCTTTGAAAGTTACATTGACATCATATGTGTCTGCATCAGGTTTTAACAGCACTACTTTAGCAACATTATCTGTAATGTTTGGTTCATATTTAATATTGTTAATTTTGATAACTATGTCTTCAGCAGTTAGTTTAACATCTTCCGGTAATATTATGCTTATTGTTTCACTACTGCCGTATGTAATATTTTCAGTTTTAATTTCAAAGGTGTATTCATCATCTATGTTTATTGTATATTTTGCATTTTCTACTTGTGCAGTTATGCTTGCATTTTTTAAACTGATGATTTTTAAGCCTATTGATTCATCAAGTAATACATAATCTTTATCGACTGTTGTGTTGGTGGATGTTACAGTTAAATTAACTTTTCCTATTAGTGTGTTGTCGTAGTTATCTGTTGTATTTGATGTGCTGTTGTAACTCATTAGGTAGAATTTAAATTCGCTTTGATTGAGTGTTCCATTCAAGTATAACCATGTATCCATTTTTATTTTTAATCCGACATTTGGTTTTTCCGGATAGTTTGTTGCATTGTTTCCAAACCAGTTGTTGTTTGCAACTACACCATCTTTATCTGCATTAATTTCAAATTGGCCTTTGTTATTTAAGAAAATTCCATTTCTGATTTCTGCATTAATTGTTGATTTTCCACGAATATTTATTATTGCATTATTATTTTCGGTTACTGTGTTGTTTATGTATGTTCCGCTTATCGTTAATTTTGACATGTTTTCTGCATCTATGTAGATTGCTCCTCCGAACATTGATCTGCTGTTGATGTATGTTCCGCTTATTGTTGTGTTTGTAATATTAGCACCGACGTAATTTGTTCCTCCAGTTCTTGTTGCGGTGTTGTTGATGTATGTTCCGCTTATATTTGCGTTTAGAGTATTTGTAATGTGGTTTGCTCCTCCGTTTCCAGTTCTTTCATTAGCGCCGTTACCAATGTATGTTCCAGTTATGTTAGTGTTTATAATGGAGTTATAGTAACCTGCTCCTCCATTGCTTGTTGCGGTGTTGTTGATGTATGTTCCGCTTATATTTGCGTTTAGAGTATTTGTAATGTGGTTTGCTCCTCCATATGATGCGGTGTTGTTTATGTATATTCCGCTTATGTTTGAGTTTATAACACTAATTTTGTATTCGTTTGCTCCTCCATATGATGCGGTGTTTTTTGTGTATATTCCATTTATGTTTGAATTTATAACATTGGCATAGAAGCAGTTTGCTCCGCCATAGTTTGCAGTGTTTTTTGTGTATGTTCCGGTTATGTTGGAGTTTGAAAATGTATCTGATAAATAATTCGCTCCTCCATAGTTTGCGGTGTTGTTGGCATATGTTCCACTTATGTCTGAATTCATGACCTTTCCTGTGAAATAGTTTGCTCCTCCGTTGTATGAAGCATTGTTGTTTGTGAATGTTCCTGTCATGGTCATGTTTGTAACATTGTTTATGAAGATGTTTGCTCCGCCATAGTTTGCGGTGTTTTTTGTGTATGTTCCGGTTATTTTGGTGTCTGAAACACCATTTGAAAAGGAGTTTGCTCCGCCATAGTTTGCGGTGTTGTTTATGTATGTTCCGTTGATTGTTGAGTTTATAACATCTTTGTTGAAGTTGTTTGCTCCTCCATTGTATGTTGCGGTGTTGTTTATGTATGTTCCGTTGATTGTTGAGTTTATAACATCTTTGTTGAAGTTGTTTGCTCCACCATAGTTTGCGGTGTTGTTTATGCATGTTCCGGTTATGTTTGAGTTTATAACTTCATTGTTGAAGTTGTTTGCTCCTCCATTGTATGTTGCGTTGTTGTTTATGTATGTTCCGCTTATTGTAGAGTTTGTAATGTTATTTAGGATGTAGTTGGCCCCTCCATTGTTTGCAGCACTGTTGTTTGTGTATGTTCCGCTTATCTTTGAGTTTAAAATACTAGTATAGTAATTTGCTCCCCCAAATTCTTTTGCACTGTTGTTTGTGTATGTTCCACTTATCTTTGAGTTTAAAACCCCACTATAGTAATTTGCTCCACCATGCTTTGCAGCGCTATTGTTTATGAATGTTCCGCTCATGTTCGAATTTGAAACATTTCTCATGAAGTAGTTGGCTCCTCCATTGTTTATTTCTTCTTTGCTTACAGCACTGTTGTTTATGAATGTTCCGCTTATGTTTGAGTTTATAACATTATTTCTGAAGTAGTTGGCTCCTCCATAGTTTGCAGTATTGTTTATATATGTGGCGTTTATGTTGGAGTTTGTAACGTCTTTTCCGAAGTAGATTGCCCCACCATGTTTTGCTTTATTGTTAATGAAAGTAGCATCGATATTACTGTTTGAAATTGCATTGCTGGAATCGATGGCCCCACCATTGTCTATAGTTTTTCCGTTTTGCAGTGTAATGTTGGTTATATTGATTGATCCTGCAGTTATATGGAATATTTTTGCTTCTTCTTTTCCATCTATTACAAATCCGTTACCGTTAATTGTTATATTTTTATCTATCGAAATCATGTTTATTGTGTCAAATTCGTTGTTGTATGTGTAGTTACGTTTTAGATTAATGATGGAATTTTCTTCTGCATCGTCTATCAATTTTTGTAGTGCGTTATAATCTCCACCGGATGGGGATTCATTATCATTCCCTGAAGTTCCGTCAGTTAATATTGCATTGTTTCTTCCTTGACTTAATGTTTGATTTTCATCGTATGAACTTATATTCATGCTTAATGTTTGATTTGTATCTTCACTAGCTGATACACTAGCTATTGATAAAATTAATATAAATATACATAAAAAAATTAATTTTTTGACTTTCATCTTTTTTTCCACCAACATTTATTCGTTAATAAATATTGAATTAGTAATTAATAAATTATTTTAAAAATAGTATTTTCATTTAAAAATTTGCGTTTTAGAAAAAAATAGTTTTTGTAGGAGTTTTTCATATTTTAAATTGTTAAGGTTTCAGCCATGCATAATTCATTGTATATTGAAGTTATATTGTATATGTCTTTAATTAAATTGATGCAAAATACTCGAACTCTTAACGGGTTGAATTGTACAAAATGGTGGTGTATTACTTTTTTTATAATTGTGGTGTTGTTTATTTAAAACGAGAAAGGAAAATAGTTGAAATTAAATTTCAACAATATTTTCTCTTTAAAAATTAATTATTCTTTAGATTTAATTGCTAAAGTATCTTTTTCGATGCTGACTCTTTCATCTAAGAGAGTTGATACTTCATCCATTTCAGCTTTAACTTCAGCGAGATCTTCTTCAATGGTTACTAATTCAGCTACTCTTTCAACATCTTTTTCGAAGTTTTTGATTAAATCGTTTTTAGCTTTTTGCATTTTTAATTGAGCTTTTAATAAGATTTCTATTAAATTATTGTCTGCTTTGTATAAGATGAGTTCGATAGGTTTTTCTTCATCTTCAATTTCTTTTTCAAGTTTTTCTAAGAATTTTTCGATGTCTTTTTCTGCATCTTCTTCTGCTTTAGCGATAATTTTCATAGCTTTTTCGATGTGAGCTTCTATTTTTTTGTCAGCATATTTTTCTTTTAAATTTAATACTCTTTCTTTGTGGTTAATTTCTGCTTGTTCTTTTTTTTCTTCTAATTTTACTTTTTGTTCATCTCTTTTAACTGCAAGTTTTTCTTTGGTCTCTTCAAAACTCATATTTATCACCTGTATGGTTTATTTAACATGACTTTGTATTATGATAAGTACTTAATAAACTTTTTGGTTATATTATTTTTTAGTAATGCTGATGCTTTCGCGTGAATAAAGTTCAAGATTATTTATTATTTCTAAAGCAATTTTAATGACTGATTCTGCAGTAGTATGGTGAGTTTTAACCTTTTCTCCCTTTTTCGTGATTATATAATCATTTTCATCACCATGCTCCAAAAGACCCAGTCTGAATATTGTATAATCTATATCACTATTTTCTATCAAATTTACAGAATACTGGTTTGGAATTTGAAGGGGTTCATTGTCCACATTCAACTGGGCAGCATTTTCAAGTTCGTTGTAAACACCGACAGTAGTCATGAAAATCAGTCGTTTGGGTTCGCAGCTGATGATATTGTCTACCATAACTGGCAGGTAATCTCCGGCAATTGCACAGTATACTAAATCAGAATCTTTTAAGGCTTTTTTCAATGTTTTGATATTCGTTGCATCAACATTTTTTGCAGTAATTCGATAATTGTCCTCAAATTTGCTGCCGGCACTTGTGGAAATCAGCGTCAGATGATGATCGCTAACCGCAAGCAATTTGGATGTTAACGTAATACCAAAGTTTCCGGTTGCGCCAAGAATAGCTATGTTCATATTTAATAATTGGTTGTCAATTAAAAAAAGCTTTTCTTTTCTGATGGTTAAAGAAAAAATAGTTGAGAAATTAATCTCAACTTCTAATGGTTATTTTGTTTGCAGTTGTTGCACCGTTTTCATACATTGACGTTATTATGTATTCGCCGGCCATAAGGTTAATGTTTAGCTTTGCTATTCCTGAGGAATTGGTGTATCTTGTGTAGAATACTCCGTTGATGTTGAATGTTACTGCAACATTAGCTAACGGGGTTCCTTGGCCGTTTAGAACCAATGCGTTAAATGTTGAACCGTCTTGGAAGTGCATTTCCAAATCGTTGGCGATTAATACTGGTAAAACTGTGATGTTATATGACATCTGAAGTCCTGTTAACGGATCAATAGCTGTCAGGATGTATTCGCCAGGTTCCAGGTTGATGTTTAATTTGGCCGTTCCGTTTTCATTGGTTGTTCTGTTATAGAAAACGCCATTGATGTTCATGGTAATGTTAACGCCAGATACTGATTTGCCTTCACCGTCAATAAGTGAAATATAGAACTGGGAGGCATTTCTGTAGTATTTTACTAAGTCCTCAGCAATCAATGTAGGCAATACTGTGATTTTATTTTCAACTGTTGTGCCGTTGAATGTTGTTTTTATTGTGTAGTTTAAGTTAATGGCTATTCTTGCAGTTCCGTTTTCATCGCTGATTCTGCTGTAACTTCCACCGTTTATTTCAAAGGTTATGGTTTCATTGGCAATGCCGATGTTAGCTTCAAATTGGGAATCGTTTTTATAGATTTTAACCAAATCATTTGTGTAGATAGGTAAATCAAATGCGTAGACTTTTAAGCAGGATGTTCTATTTAATGCAGCGGAATCAATCCAGTTTACGCCGTCTGCACTTATGAGGCTAGTATTTGCCATGTAATGTTGTCTTGATTTGAATTGATAAGGAACCATGTTATTTTTAAAGACTACTTTAAATACATCATTTTCTTTAACTGGGACATATTCATTTAATTTAATAGTCTTAAATCCTGGAAAATCGCTTGTGCCGTTTTGTGTGATTTTCAGCTCACCATTAACATATATTTTAAGTTCATAATCTATGCCTGAATCGTTAAAGTAAGTACCGACTGCACCTAAAAGATTATTGGCAACAGCAGTGTATTCATTTGAATAAAATGTGTAATTTTTATCCGTTTCTCTAAGCCCCATTAAATCAGTTTGGTAATTGTATTTGTAATTCTCAGTATTTTCAATTATAAATGCTGCTGCATATTGGGTTTCATTAAATCCGCATGAATCAGGGGATAATATTGTAGTATCATAATATGAAATGTACTGGTATCCATTGATGCCTGTTTCATTGCCCCAACTGTTTTTTAATATCCAGGCACCATCACCCGGAGGTTTAATTGGGAATTTATCCCTGCTGTAGTTATCATCCCATCCAACTAGTGAAACAATGTGGTTGTTTACATAAGTATCATTATGATATATTGAAATACCATCAATAGCCAAAGCTTCAGCATAATAGGATACTGCAACAGAACCGTATTTTAATATTGCTTGTTTGATTAAATTATTTGTTTCATTAGTATTGATGTAATCAGCAGTTTTTTTTACAGGGATTAAAATTGCATCCTGGACATGAATTTTATTCATATCAATAACTTCAGATACTTTACCTATTTCATCATAAGTATCATATTCTTCAGGCACTGGACCCAACCAGCTTAAAATATATCCCAATGCGGTTGTTTGAATACCTCCTTCAGTATTTTCAGTGTTACCGTATTTGCTATATATTATTTCATTATTTCCTAGATTGTTTTCTGAAAAATCATATTCCACACCGGTTGCTCTTAATAGAGCAGATTCTAAACTGGCTATTGTACCAAAAGCCCAACAATAACCTTTATTAAACTGATTTTTAACAGAAGTGTCCCATCCCCATTCACGCAAATCAAATCTGACAGGGAGCTTTGTAACATTAATGCCGTTATTCATTACATTAATTTCCACACATTCATTAACAACTACAGGCAGGTAAATTTCATTTTTCCAATAAAATTCATCATTATTTGCAGTATTATTCTCGTTGAGATAATCAACAGTGAAAAATGAAGAAAGACTGTACTTGGAATTGTTAAAAAATGAATTTTTAATATATGGGCTTGAATCATAGGCATAAATCGTACATGGATTCCATATATTGTTATTTTCAACTTTATTTCCAATAAATAATACATTATCTGCAGTAAAATTTGTTAGTTCAATATAATTTGCTCCACCATTTTTAAATGCGAAATTATTAATAAATTCACTATTTTTTAAGTTAAATTCCGTCAATGATGTGTATATTGCCCCTCCGCTTACAGATGCATTATTATTGTTAAATTTTGAATTTTCAATATTCAGTTTACCATTTAACTGTAAGATAGCACCACCAAATCCACTGTTACAATTAATGAATGTCGTATTAATTACATTAATGCATTTTGCAGCATTATTTTGGTCACCGGCAACATCTGCAAAAATTGCACCTCCATTTTTTTGTGATTTGGTATTTACAAAGTTACAATTTTCTATGGTTAATTCATACGGAAGTGCTCTAATTCCTATTGCTCCTCCACTTACCAGTGCACTCAAGTTGACAAAATCACAATTTCTAATTTTTCCACTACTATTTGAAAAATAAATTGCAGTAGCATAATTGGAAGTTGAATTTACAAAAGAGGCATTATCAATAGAAATTAAAGAGTTTTCCAAGTAAATTAAATTCTTTGTTGTATTTTCAATTTTAAAAGTTCCATTCTTCAAGATTAATGCAGTACCTTCAACATGAATAGAATCTCCAAGTGTGATTGCATTATTGTTGATTATAATGTTATTTATATTGGCTACAGCAGTCATATATATTGCACTGCCGTATTTTGCTTGGTTGTTGTTAAATGCTGCATTGTTTATCGTAGTTTTGTTTTCTGTGAATATTGCTCCCCCGTTTTCGGCTAGATTGTTGGTAAATATCACATTATTTAGTGAGGTTTTTCCTGCAGCATATACTGCTCCGCCACTTATGGCAGTATTGTTGTCGAAATAGGAATTTTCACAGTAGAGCTTTGAAGCAAAAATAGCTCCTCCTTCTTCCGCACGGTTATCAGTGAAATTACAGTTTGCCACAGTCGCATTATGATCTGGATATATAGTGCTTTCATTATTTATTTCTTTATTGATGGCTATTGCCCCACCTTTCGTTGCGTTGTTGGCAATGAAATTGCAGCTGAAGGTTATATTGTCAAATTCATCAAAGAAATTAAGTCCTCC
>ONIK01000064.1 GCA_900317865.1 uncultured Methanobrevibacter sp.
TTAAAATCCTATTTAAAATTTTTCAAATAGATTATAAAAAAATAATATAAAATTTATAACTAATCAAATATTTATGGAAAAATTATCTAAAAAAAATAACTAAATTGCATAATTAATATACAATTTAGTAAATATTATTCATTAATTAATAATGATTGTATTAGCTATAGTACATCCATTATAACTGGAAGAGATAATATACTTGCCGGACATCAAATTAATATTTAGATAGGCAAAACCGTTTTCATCAGTAATGCGATTATAAAATACCCCATTTATATTAAATGTAACATATTTACCCACCAAAGGATGACCGGTATCGTCCAATAGAAGAGCTTTAAATTTGCTTCCATCACGATATTTCATTTTTAAATCCTGTGCAGTCAAAATTGGAAGAACAGTAATTTTATTACTAATCTGAAGACCATTTGGATGGGTTGCCGTTAATATATATTCTCCAGGATTCAGATTAATGTTTAATCTTGCAATACCCAAATCATTGGTTTTTCGAGTATAGAATACTCCATTAATATTCATCACAACATCCTGATTTGCTAAAGGATTGCCCTTACCGTCAGTTAACTGAACATAATACTGAGTATCATTTCTGTAATATTTAACAACATCTGCAGCCATCATGGTTGATAAAACAGTAATATTATATGATTGAGCAAAATTACCGTAAGGATTATATGCAGTTAAGATATACTTACCAGGCAACAAATTAATAGTTAATTTTGCAATCCCTTCATTATTTGTTAATCTATTATAAAATACTCCATTGATATTCATTGTAACATTTTTTCCAACAATAGGAGCACCGGTACCGTCAATAACCTTAACGTAAAATTGTGAGTCATTTTTATAATATTTAACTAAATTATCACCAAAAATAACTGGAAGAACTGTTATGTTGGCAATAGCAAAAGCATTTTCCAGAGAATTTTCAGCATAATATGCACAATAAATCTTATAAACTCCCGGATTTAGGTTTATTGAAAATGTAATCAATCCATTTGAATCAGTGATGCGCGTATACTTCATTGCATTAATGGTAAGGTTGATTTTTTTATCAGCCAATGGATTTCCAAGAGCATCAACCAAAAGAGCATTGAACTGAGTTCCATTTCTGTAGTATTTGACAACATCATATGCAAAGAGATATGTCAAATTACCTGAAATGATAACAGTATCATTGAAATTAGATTCTTTAAAAGCACCATTTCCATTGAATTTTGCTTCAATATCATATATACCCATTTCAGAACCTAAATTAATAAATACATAACCTGAATCATCAGTCATAACATCATATTCCATGTCATTGACTTTTACATAGACATTTGCATTTACGATTCCGGCATCATTATCATCCAATAAAGAAAGCACATATGTACCATTAATTAATGAAGCTTTGAAATGAGAATCTTTCAATGAAGAATAAGGCAAAACAGTAATTTTAAAAGATCTGAGCAAGCCGTCATAAGGATTTTGAACCGTCAAATTATAAACTCCAGGTTCTGAGAGAATATCCAATTTGGCAAATCCGTTTTCATCACTGAAAACAGTGTAAAATATACCGCTCAAATTCATGGAAATGCTCTTATTGACAATAGGACGGCCGTTTCCCTGCAATAGTTGAACCTTAAATTGGGAAGAATCCCGATAATATTTAACCAAATCCTGACCGATTATTGTTGGAAGTACAGTAATAGTTGATTCCTTTATGGCGCTTTCAGTAGCATTTTCAGACCAGTAATATGTTATTACTTTATAAAATCCAGGATTCAAATCAATTTTTAAAGTGACCCAACCACCCTTATCGGTTTTATTGGTGAAATTAGTATTGTTAATTGATATTACCATTAACTTATCTGACAACGGCAAGCCCAAATAGTTTAATAGCTGTGCGTAAAACTGTGTTCCGTTTCTGTAATATTTAACTAAATCAAATACAAACAGATGGGTTGAATTGCCTGAGATGACTGTAGAATCCGCTACAGTGGATTTTTCATATATCTCATCTCCGTTGAATATTGCCTGAATATTATAAATGCCTGCAGCATATCCCAAACTGATATTTGCCTCACCATTTTCGTCTGTAACTTTGGAATAGCTATCATTATTTATTTTAAATACAATCTGCTTATTTGAAAGTAAATTTGCATATTCATCAATCAAGATAACTCTATAAGTATTATTCTCTTCAAAGTAACCTTTCAGAATGGTTTTTGTCAAATTGGCAGAGGGTAAAATCTTTAGATAATTTGTGGTAAAACTTTCAAGATACCTTTGTGAACCCGCATAGCTTGAAGTTATTAGATAATCACCATAATTCATTTTAAATTTGAAAACAGCTTCACCAAGATTGTTTGTAATCTTTTGATAATTGTTTAGAGGATTACCATTAACTGTTGAAATATTGATTAAGATATTGGCTCCTGCAATTGGATTGCCCAACAAATCCCTTAAAGTAACCTTAAACTCAACGCTTTCATTGTCAAAAATTGTCTTGTCTTCACCAGCCAATGAAGTCAATGTTTTATCTGAATCAACAACCAGAATACGTGCACTGGATTTGGATGAAACATAATTAACACTGTTCATTGAAAATGTAGCCAAATAATTGCCAATTCCATTATTTATCAATAATCTGGCTATTCCTTCATTATTTGTTGTTAAATTATATTTTGTGCCGTTAATATCAACATTAACTTTCATATTCGTTAAAGGATTATTATTAACATCCCTGAGATGAATTTCCAGATATTTCTTATCTCCAACCTTCATTATAACATCAGGCGCATAAATTGAAGTCGGCATATCATAAACGATGATGACATTGCTTCCTTCAGCAAATATCTTATAGTATTCATTTGTATACCTATATGTTATATTATACAGACCAGGATCAAGTTTAATTTGGAGGCGAGCTTTTCCGAATGCATCAGTCAACAGTTTATATGACTGAATACCCTTGGAAGAAGAGATTGTGGCTATTATTGTTTTTCCATATTGGCTAAATGCATTAGGGTCATTGAATGAAATTACGAAATATTTGTTTTCACCATAATACTGAGCCAAATCACTTGCATTCATTGAAACCTCTTGGATAACAGTATTATTGCTTACGATTATTGTTGCAGCGGAAGTGGATTCCTCATACCATATATTTCCCGCATAATCCAAGGTTGCCAAATATGAACCTTCATTTTCATTTATGACGAAAGTTGCAACACCATTTCCATCAGTGACACGAGATAATGTTTTTATTAGGCTTCCCTGATACAAGTTTAATGTAATTGTTTCATTTGGAATGAATCTGCCATACATGTCATTTAAAACAACATCATATACCCCATTCAATGGAATAGTAACATGATGGTATCCTGAAATCATTGAAATGACTTTTTCAACAGTTATTAATCCGCAGCCTTCTGCTGAACCATAAATACTGTCTCCGGCATATATTGCCTTAACATCATAAGAACCCGGAAGATAATTTATCGTAAGCTGAGCAACACCATTGTTATTTGTCCTTAAGCTGAATTCATCAGTTAAATTTCCTTGACTAATGATTATCCTAATATTCTCCCCTCGGATTAATGTTCCGTGTTCATCCTTTAATGTAATATTATAAACATTACCCATTCCATAAAAAACAACATCAGGAACATATATTGTTGAATTGACCGGACGAATTATTACTTGTGATACTGATTTTGAACTCAAATACCATAAGTCCCCGTCAAAGCTTGATTCTATTGTATATTTTCCAACATCTAGATTCAAAATTAAATCTGCACGGCCAAATTCATTTGTATTTGCATCAATATTCTTTACATTTCCGTTAGAATCAGTTATTTTAAAATGAATTGTTCTATTGATGATACCATAGTCATTTACATCATTTAAAACTGCATTAAAGTTATTATTCTTACCATAATATGTTTTATCTTGTGTAATCAAATATGTTTGAGATGCTAAAACATTAATTTGGGCAGTATTATTTGACGGATTGAAATATCCATTACCACCATAATAAACGTTAATTGTGTACAAGCCTACAGGATACTGGAAATTGATTTCACAATAACCGTTATCATCACTTACAACATCAAATGTTACAATTTCTCCTTTTGAATTAATTATTTCGACAGTTAATGTCTGATTAGAGACCTTATGAGCATTGACATTGATTAAATTGAACCCATATTTATTGTTTCCACCGTAAAATACCTTATTTTCCATTATGATTCTTGTACTTGTGTTGAGCAATGACAAATCCAATAGCTGATTGTCAATTCTTGCATATACATTAATATCTTTTGAACTGCCGCCTGAGATTATGTCGGCATATAAAATATTATTTTTCAGTGAAGAATTAAGTGGTTGAATAATTCCATTTACACATGATAAAAATACAGGTCTTTGATTGATTATATAATTTAATTCATTGATATTTCCATTTGCATCAACCAATGAATTTAAACTAACTTTTACTCTACCATCAGTAACATTAACTAGCTCCATTATAATCCAGTTATCCAATTTCAGATTGCCCAGGAACAAGTATACTTTTTCGGAATCAGGTTTTTGATTATCCCCCCACCAATTGGATGAGTAGTCAACATCTCCGGAATATGAAAAAATGTCATTTCCTTCATAGGCAGCCGTATTATTAACAAAAACTGAGTAGTGAACCACTTTAGGATTGTACAATGCACCGCCGTATGCTGCTCTGTTTGAAATAAATGTTGAATTAATAACAGTTTCTGCATTTACAAGACCGTCACCCTTATAGGAAGAGCCCTCTTTGATGATATTTGAATTATTTTCAAAGTAAGAATTATTCACATCCAAAGCGTTAATGGCTGCCAATCCATTCCCTATAAATATAGAGGAATTTATTGAATTCATTTTTCCTATTGAACCATAGTTATTGATAAAAGTGGAATTGTTAATAAATCCTGCAAACGATCCGTGACTTTCATAAATACTGAATCCATAAGTTTCTGAATAGTAAACCTGAGTATTGAACTTAAATGTATTTTCAATAAATGTGGAGTTTTCAACATATGCATAAGTGGAATATGACTGTAATTCATCCAGTGATGCTGACAATAACGTGATTGGATGGAGATAAACAATACCCAACTTATTCCTTTTAAAGATTGAATTATAAATTTCTACTGAGCCGTCAATAGGGAACAAATAATTATAATTCAAATAAATCTGATTGGTATAGTATCTGGAAGTCTCTTCGACTATAATTTTATCAACGTAAGATCGGGCATTACCCGTCACAATTGCACCCTTATTTTTGTAGAATGATGAATTGCTGATTTTTACAACTCCAGTTCCGTCAATTATTGATGAAGATGCAATGCCGGTAAATGTTGAATTTTCAATAGTTAAATTGCCACCATTCATGACAAATAATGAATCGCCATAATCCTGTGACATTACAGTGAAAGTAATATTTCTAATTAAAAGGTTTCCCCAGGACTGGATTCTGAAAATATTGCGGCCATTATCCCTGCTCATTACAGCATGTTCCAGTCCAATTATGGTTAAATTCTTGGAAATCAGCAAATTAGAATTGGAACCATAGGAATAAGTTCCATTTAATAAATAGATTTTATTACCATTTAAAGCCTTATTAATTGTGAAATCCAATGTCTGATAAGGAGATTCAAAACTTCCGTCACCATAACCATTGTGTCCTCGGGTTGGGGAGACATATAATTCATAATCCGTCATGCCAGTACCAATAACCAGCCTAAGCCTTTGTGAATCCATAATTGCATAAACAAGAGAACTTTCAGTATTTTCCAATAAGTAGTTGTTAAAAATACCATTTGATAAAATACCTGCAGAATATAGGAATTTTCCATTTTGAGCCTCGAATCTGACTTGTCTTAATGGAAGCAATTCCACATCATCCAATTTATAAATTAATTTACCGTCTGTATACCTATTCAAAGAAACAACAAAAGGATCTGTTGTTCCGACAGGAATTGGCGAATTCTTATTTTCAAAAAGCATTATAATCCAATAATCAGCAGACGTTATTGCATAACGAATTTTTGGACCATTGTTATCTCCCCACCAGTTGAAAGGAGCATAAACTTCAGAAATACCGCCGTTACCAGTTATCTCATCCAAAATAACAGAATATGTAACATTAATTTTTGATGAAAATGAATTAATGCCTCTGTTAAATATTGATGAAACTGCAGTCAATGTAGAATTGGACAGTAAAAATGGATTTGAGAATTGATTGAAATCAAATATATCAACCTTATTAAATTCAACATCAGAATTATATATTCTCAATCCGTTGGTAAAATTAGTATTGTATGCTTCCAAAATACCGTTTTCCTGTTCCACATGATGAATTTTAGAATTATTTATACTTACATTAAATACTCTATCGCCTGTGGCACTATAAGCATAATTAGATATCAAATCACCGACATTTGAATTGATAATCTGAATTGAATTATAGTTATATACCGTTGTACTGGTTCCTTTCTCAGCAGCCCTGAAAGGCAAGTTTGAATTTGCAATTGTAGCATTTCCAAGATTTACAATTATTTGAGCCAATGTTGATGAAGATACATCTTTAAATTGTGAATCATTAACAATTAAATTTGCATTATTAAAAATAAGTCCCATAAAACTACTCATTTTATTAAATGAAATATTATTTAATGTTAAATCACCATTATTTGTGATAATAGCTGTATTTCTTGAATTTACATCACAATATCCATTTATAAACTTTATATCATTCAATTTTAATGAATATGAATCAAGAATATTGAAAAATCCGTATTTATTTTCTCCGTCAATAACAACATTTCCTGACAGAGATTCTATTGTCAAATTCTTATCAACAGTTAAAGCAGTATTTAAAGTTCCATTATATATGCCATCCATCATAATAATTGTTGAATTATCCCCAGCATGGACAATAGCTTCATTTAAATTGGAATATGGTGCTTCATAACTGCCGTCAGCATAGCCTGAATTAGAATTATTTACATAAATTTCATTTTGATTTATTCCCAAAATATTATCAACATCATTTGAAATAAAATCATCTGATATTGTTGAATTATCCTCAGTTGCACCAACAAAGGACAATGAAAGAATAAAAATTAATAATAATGAAAAATATACAAGAATATTATTATATTTAATTTTTAACACCTCTAACATAAGCCATTTTTTGAAAAAATGGTCGCTAATGTTATATATTTTATTTAAAGAACTATATAAAAATTATTAAAAAAAAGAAAGATAAGAGAAATGATTAATATTCATCATTGCTCTTACGCCTATAACCGAATATTAATAAGAAAATTACAACAATCACAAGAATTAATGACATGAGAACTGGCTTATCATTGTCGATTTTCTTTTCTACTGACTCTTCATCAATTTCATAAGATTTTGCATCACTGCTTGAACTTGAGGATTGTGAAGATTCACCTTCAGATGATTCTCCGGAATTTGATGGAGAAGCAACGGAAGCTGAAATTGCATTGGCCACTAAACCAAAAGTGTCTAAAGACGCATCAAATTGAGAACTGTTTGTCCTACTTACACTATTGCCTCTAGCTGTCCCATCCTGACCATTCATATTGCCATTTCCACCACCATTGGAATTCGGATTTGATGGATTTTCGCTAGGTGGAGTATAAGACGGAATATCCTGATAAATAAATTCCGGATTTCCAGTATTTGTACTTGGAATTGAATTAGGAGTAGGGACATTTATACCTCTAGGACTTATGCCTCCGATAGTGCTTCCTGCCGGGCTGGAACTGCCAGGGCCAGTATACTGTCCACCGTCACCATCACCTAAATTGGATCCTTGACCGTTAGGATTTCCTGAAGGTCCTATAACATTACCACTGTATCCTCCTCTAGAATTACCATTTCCTCCACCAATATTAGTATTGGTAGCAGAATGGGAATTTGTTCCAGTTGGATTAACAGTACCTGGATTATTGTCATTATTTCCAGGGTCTACTGGAGTTACTGGAGTATCATCTTCAGCAGGTTCATTAGGAATAATCCATGTGACAATATTACTTAATCTGGATCCGATTCTGATATTAGGGAAATTATAAACGGAATTATCTGCATTGGCAGGTCGTCCATTTAATTGTGTAGGACCCCAATAATTATACCTCATATCTGCAGAAACCCTAGTACTATCACTGGTTATATATGCTGAAGAAATTGTACTTGACTCAGGTGCAAAGTTATCATATATATTGGATTGATGTACTGTAATGTTAGCCTGACCAACACGCATTGCTCCACCGGAGATTAATGCCATATTATCAGATATGGTTGAATTAAAAATGTTTAAATTATTCTGCACATGACCATAATAGAAATATGAATCATAATTTAAAGCTCCCCCATATCTTGCAGAATTATTGCTGATAACAGTTCTTGTAATCAAGAAGTTATTTGAAATAAACATTGCTCCGCCGGAACTTCCTGCACGATTTTCAAGGAAATTACATAAATCAATGAATGCATCATTAGACTGTACATACAATGCACCACCATCATTTGAAGCTTGATTATCTCTAAACTCAGAATTTAAAGCATTAAATGTATTGAATGCACCATAAACAGCTCCACCATCATGATTGTTATTATACTGATAATTATCAACCAGACCAGCATTTACACCGGTTTTGGTATCCTCTGCACGATTATCAATAAATGATGAATTTGTTATAATCAAATCAGCATCCAAATTTGAATTTGCAGAAGCTTGCTGATACTTGCCAGCTATTGCACCACCCTTTTCGGCAGAATTCCTATTGAATATTGAATTTTCAATAATCAAATCAGTACTGTTAGTATAGATAGCACCACCCTGTCCGACAGGAACTTTACACATTGAAGTATATGAATATGTAATTCCAGTAACGGACCATGATGAAACTCCTTTTCTAACCATACAATAATCAAAGGTTACAATTGCTGAATTA
>ONIK01000065.1 GCA_900317865.1 uncultured Methanobrevibacter sp.
TCTTTTTTCAGCGTTAGCCATTTTTTCTCCACCCATCATCCATTCAATGTTTTCTTTGAGGGTGTCTTTGATGATTCCGTTCATTTCACAGAATCTTGCTGCATGTTCAGCTTCTTCCCATGCTAATCTTTTGAATACTTCAGCTAATTCCCCATAACCTTCTCTGGAAGCTTGTCTGGACATAGCTAAATAAATACCTACTTCGTTAGTTTCTCCTTCAAAGTTTCCTGCAACAAATTTTTCTACAGGAGTTCCTTTTGTAATACCAATTTCATGTTCGTATTTTACCATATTAATACATCTCCATTTGGATATAAATTATTTTTAATTTTAAAATATTTAAAATTTATAATTCTTTACAAGCTTGAGCTAATTTTTTACCTAATTCGTAGCTTGCATCATTTTCTTCAGCATCTGGTACAAAGTAGATTTCTTGAGTGTCTACAATATCAAATCCACAGTTACCTAATTCTTCAGCGAGTTTTGCAGGAGCTCCTCCTCTTCCACCCATTGAACCAAAGGTAACAGCTTTTCTTTCAATACCTGTTCTGTTGAATAAAAGACCTTTCAAGTAGTACATGATGTCTCCAATACTTGGGTATGGTACATCGTTAATGGTAGGATCACCAATAGCTACTCCTTTACTAGTTAAGATACTTTTAACAATTTCTGATCTTTCATCTTCATGCAAGAAGAAAATTTCAACATCATATCCTTCAGACATTGCACCTTCAGCAATTTCGTGAGCCATGGTTTGGGTTGAGTAGTGCATTGTGTCGTAGATAATTGTGATTTTGTCTTCACATACACCGGTTGCCCAGTTTTGGTATGCTCCGATAATTTGCATTGGGTCAGTCCAGATTTGACCGTGAGATGGTGCAATTACTTTAATCTGTTCAAGTAATCCTAATTCTACTACTTCATTTAATTTTTTAAGTACTAATTTTGAAAGTGGAGTAATTAAGTTTGCATAGAATTTTTGTGCTGCATCCATTAATACGTATTCAGGGATTTCATCACTGAATCTTTGGGTGAAACATAAGTGTTGACCGAATGCATCGTTAGGGAATAAAATTCCAGTATCATCGGCAAGTAATGTAAACATACTGTCTGGCCAGTGGAGTAAGAATGCATCTAAAAATGCTAAGGTTCTTCCACCAACATCTAAGGTGTCTCCGGTTCCAACAGTTATAAATTCAGCACCTTCTAATTTAGGGTAGTGTTTTAAAAGACCTTTTACAGCAATTTCAGTACAGTAAATTGGTGCTTCAGGGAATCTTTTGTGTAAATCATATAAAACACCGGAATGGTCTTTTTCTACGTGATTTTGGATAATGTAATCAACTTTTACATCTCTTCCTTCTTGAGCAAATGCATCATCGATACGTGCCATCATTTCAGCAGTTTTTCCAGGGTATGCATTATCAATAATTGCTACTTTGTCTTCTCCAAATACAATGTAGGCATTGTAAGTGGTACCATCTAAGGTGTATCCGTGGTAGCTTCTTAAATCCCAGTCAAGAACACCAATCCAGTATACTCCTTCAGCTATTTTTTGAGCATTAGCCTTCATAATATCATCTCAAAATTTGTTTTAATCTATACGAATGACATATAGATTCAATATATGATATGTAAAAGTCCATATATATAGATTATGTTTAATTAAACTGTTCGTTTTTAAAATTGAACATTAAAAAAATCTTAATTAATTTTATTCGTTTTTTATTCACTTTTTTTAAATAGGTTTGTTAGTTAATTATATTAACCTAAAAGATAAAAAAATAATTAAGAGGTGTAAATTAATGGGCAATGAAAAACCAATCCAAATATTCTCGAACCCTGAAAAAAATATTGGCGTTAATGTAGTTAAAAGTCCAGTAAAACTTACTATTCTTGAAATGTTAAGAAGTAGTGAAATGGAATTTGATGAAATCGTGTCAAATACTGGTAAATCAAAATCTACAGTTTCTGTCCATTTAAAAAGTTTGAGGGAAATGGGAATCGTGTCCTTTAAAATTCATCCGGCAGACAACAGGAAAAAAATTTTTTATATCAATTCTAAATATTTGGGCTCCGTTAATCTTGCGGAACAAAAAGAGCTCGAAGAAACACAAAAAGATTATTTGATTAATAATATTATTAATAATGATGGCGATTTTACTGTTTTATTATTCCATACTTTAAGATCAATGCTTATTCAAGAAGGAATTAATATAGATCCTGTTTTACAGGCTACAGGTAATAGAATAGGCAGGTCTTTATTTGATTTATTATATGATGATGATTTAGATACTTTTTTAGCTAATATTTCTCAATTTTGGGAAGATAAGGGTTTGGGTAGGATATCATTTGAAGTAGGAAATATTATAAAGGTAACTTCTTTTGATTGTTTTGAATGTGCATTATTGCCCAAAACAGGTAAACCAGCATGTTTTTTAGATACTGGTATTATTGAAGCTTTATTTTCAGAATACTTTAACTCACCTGTTAGTGTAATTGAAATTCAATGTTATACTATGGGTGATGGTAAATGTGTATTTGAGGTTGAACCATTGAATTAGTCATCTAATTTAATAATGGTTGTAGTTAAGTATGGTTTGTCTTTTGAAAAACCGTCTACAATTTCCTCATTTTCACGGGTACAATTTTGGACAGAATAAATGTCTGTAGTACGTTTGTTGTTTTCAATTTTTAATTCTAATTTACGCATATTTCTTGATGCTTTCATTAAAGCTATTGCATTACTGTATTCGATTACATCATCAAGTCTATCATCTATTTTTGGAACAACTGATAAAATATCATTTTGTTCAACCAATGCTTCATTACGAGCAGCTGCACATGCGGTAAATGATGTAATTCCAGGAACGGTTTCAATTTCATAGGCTCCAATTAATTTCTTTTGAACATAAGAATAAGTACTGAAAATGGATGGGTCTCCAAGAGTAATAAATGCAACGTCACGTCCGCTATCAAGGTATTGTGCAAGTAACTCCGAAGCTGAAGTCCAAACTTTTTCAAGTTCGTTTTTATCTTCAATCATTGGAAATATAGGTTCTACCAGCATTAATTTTTTGTAGTCTTTTCTTTTTTCAATTATTGGTTTTACTATTGAAAGTGCAATACTTTCCTTTTCTTTTGAGGATTTTGGTGAAAAAACAACAGGAACGGTTTCTAAAATCCTGGCTGCTTTTAAAGTTAATAATTCAGTATCTCCCGGTCCAACACCAATTCCATATAATTTTCCTCTTTCAGTCATGTTATCACTTATAAATATTTCTCGTCAAATGCTCTATATTAATTTATTTATAGGATACAATACTAATATATTTTTAATGTCAAATTCTATGTTTTGTCCAAATTGTGGTATGTTAAAAAGTAATTGTATTTGTAATCCAAAGAAAACAGCTGAAGAAAAAAGTTCTACTAGTTTATTTAGTTTTACCAAGCCTAGAACATCTTCAATTTTAGATGATGAGATTCCAGAAGTTTATTCTATTGAAGACCATAAGATGCAGGTAAATAGATTTTTGGAACTCAAAGATTTATATCCCAATATAGATGAGGATATAATAGAAAATTTTCCATTTTATGAACCGAGAATGGGTCAATTTGAGATTATTCAAAATATTAATGATGCAATTAAGCAAGGATATAAATATATTATTTTAGAAGCTGGAACAGGAACAGGTAAATCTGCAATTGCCACTACACTTGCTAAAATGTACGGTTCAGCATATATCTTAACAATGACAAAACAGTTACAATCACAATATAATAATGAATTTGAATTTCCATTAGTTAAAGGAAGGTCTAATTTTTCATGTTTGCATGACGGACTTGATGTTACCTGTGATATGGGGGCCTGTAAAACATCTCCTACCTCAAGCAATTTTTTCTGTCCAAACGGTGTTGCTAAAAATCCGACTTTGGATGCAGAACTTGCTTTTGAAGATTCATTTGGCGGTGCTGTATTTTATCAATCAGAATCTCATTGTCATTACTGGGAACAGAAGGCCAATGCAATCAACTCACCAATAACTTTGATGAATTATGATTATGCTATTGCGGAGTTGAATTATGTTAAACACTTTGGAACTCGTTCACTTCTTATTTTAGACGAAGCCCATAACATTGAATCTAAACTAATGAGTACAATGGAAGTTAACTTATATAATAATCGTTTGGAAAAGGATATCAGTAAAGTCATTTCAAAAGAAACTCTTAAAGATGGTGAACTTGAAGATTGGATTATGGAAATTGGAGCTATTGGAGAATCATATGAAGATATAGATATTAAAGATTTATCTAAAAATAAGGCAGATAGAATCCGGTCTACAATATCCAGACTCAAAACTCTTAAAAAGAATCTTGAAACCGAACCTAAAAATTGGGTCATTGACAGTGATGAAAACGGTGTTTCATTTAAGCCGTTAAGGGTACACCATTATGCTAAAGATACTTTGCTTAAATATGGGGATGTTGTTATTTTCATGAGTGCTACAATTCTGTCCAGTTCCCTATTTTCAAAATGGTTGGGCTTATCTCCGGATGAAGTATATCATATTAAAGTAGACAGTCCTTTTACAAAAGAAAAAAGACCTATTATTTTAAATTTGGCAGGTAAAATGTCTAAAAATAGAATAGGTAATACTGCTCCTAAAACAATTCCGATATTAAAAGAAATTCTTGAAAAGCATAAAGATGAAAAAGGATTAATCCATACTAATAGTTACAAATGTCAGCATTACATTAATAATAATTTAATTAACTCTAGATTAATTTCACATAATTCTGACAATCGTGAAAGAATATTATCTTATTTTGAGAAGGATGAAAATCCATTAGTTCTGGTTTCTCCATCAATGAGTGAAGGTGTGGATTTACCTTATGATAAGTGTAGATTCCAGGTTATTTATAAAATTCCTTTCCCATATCTTGGAGATAAACAAATTAATATGAGAAGAAAAAATGACCCGAAATGGTATGCATATAAAACTGTCATGACCTTAATGCAAGCCTACGGTCGTGGTATGCGTGCTGAGGACGATTATTGTTACACATATATTTTAGATTCTGATATTAACATGGTTTTAAAAAGTCCGCTTTACAGATCTTTAGTTCCTGACTTTTTTAAAGAGGCTTTAGTTAGGGTAAAAAAATAGAAAGTTTAGATAACTACTTTGCAATCATCATTCTTGGCATGTTATGTATAGGTAATTCTAATTCTAAATCCAAGGCTTTAATTGTGCTTCGGTATCTATTCTTCCATGAGGCATATGCTGATATGTGGATTTTAAATAAGCTGTTTCACATTACCTTTATTAATAGTACTTTTATTTCAGAGTTTAAATTTTAAAAAAATAAAAGCGGACCTGGAGGGATTTGAACCCCCGATTTCAGGATCCGAAGTCCTGTGTCATTCCAGACTAGACCACAGGCCCATAAAAATTAATCATTTATTCTCTTTTTCGATGTCTTCAACATCTGCGAAAATATCATCAATAGATTCTCCATCAAGCTGAGCTTGTTCGTAATCTTTTTCTTCAATCTCTTCTTTAATGAGGCCTTTTTTATCAGGAGCCTTTTCACGTGCAGGAGGTAAATCTTCTACATCAATTTCATCTTCTGCTTCTGGGGATGGTTCTTCTGAGGTATTAATTGTTTTAGAAAAAGAACTTTTTAGAGAGCTTTTAAGTTCATCCATATTAAATTCCCCTATTTTATAAGATTCTTTATCTAGAGGAATATTGCTTTTTGGAAGAACTGGCTCTTCTATTTTCTGCTCAACATCATTTAATTCATCATCTTCTCCTTCCTTATCCTCCAATGAATTAAACATGGAGTCAAATGGATTTTTAAAATTGAATATTTTAAATACTCCATATATTATTAATAATATTCCAATAATTATCAGAATAACTACTACAAAGTTGTTTTCACCAGAAACTACATTATCTATAAGTCTATCAGTTCCGGAATTTAAAACAAAGATTGAAGTTAGTATAAAACTTATTCCAAGAATTAAGGTTATGATTGGTAAAACAGGTTTTTCTCCTATTTTAATATTTACCATATTGTCGAAACCTTCATTAATTTCCTCTTCGAAATCTGTTGGTTTGTTAACTACTTGAGTTTTTTTATCTAATTTTTCATTAATATCAGTTTCAATAATGAAGTTTTCATCGATTTCTGCATCATCTTCTTCTTCTAGATTGATTGCATCCTGAGAATCCTGGCCGGGACGATAAATATATTCATCGTCAATTTCATAATCTTGAGAATTTTCATTTAAGAAGTTGATTAATTCTTCATCTTCTTCAATGTCATCATATTCGTCTATTTCCTGAGGTTCTTCCTCGTTCATAGTATCGAACATATTTTTAAGATTAGAAATTCTATTCTCCTTATCTTCAGAATCCTTCATATTTTTCCTCTTAATCGTAATCTCTCCACTTGTGTCCGCATTCAGCACATTCAAAGAATCTTGTAGGTGCTTCATCTGCACTACGGGTTTGTTTAAGTTCATAATAAGCTTTATCATGACCGCATTCAGGACATACTTCAGTTATTTGTGATCTCATATCTTCAACTTCTCCCATATTCACAACACCCTGTTTTTCTTTAACTTTTTGAGAAACAGAGTATTCTTTGCTGTCAGAAGATAAATCTTTTGTATATCCACAACTACATTTAAGTTTATTGTCATTTGGAAGTAACATTGCTCCACAATCTGGGCAAAATTCCATTATATCAACCTCTTATTTTTTCTTTGTATTATGTTAAATATTTCATTTTAAATTATTTAAATCTATACTTTTTTAATATGATTATTTCTTAAAAACAGAATTAAAACAATCATTAATAATTTTTTCATGGTCAAATGCAAGATTTATTTTTTCTAAATCTTTTCTGGTAAAAATGTTAATGTCGCATGCATCATCATCAGCTTTCATTTCATTCATGTTTCCTCTGGCACTATATGTTACACTTACTGTATGGCCTCTAGGGTCTCTTGAAGGGTCGGAATATACTCCAATGAGCTTATCTAATTTAACATTAATGCTAGTTTCTTCTAAAGCTTCTCTTATGGCCGCATCTTCTACACTTTCACCATAATCTACAAATCCTCCAGGTAATGCCCAGTAATTTTTATATGGTTCATTCTTACGTTTTATTAAAATAAAGTTTTTATTTTCATCAAAAATAAAAATATCCGTTGTTAAACTGGGATTTTTATGTTTTCCCATTTTATCACATAAAAAATAAGTTATTGAAGTTATAAGTTTTCTTCAATAAGTTGTTTGAAAGATTCACTGTCTTCTTTAAGTTGTTCAGCAGCTTTTTTTAATGCCTTTTTTGGATCTGCACCAGTAGTTTTAATGGTCATTATTGGTTTTCCGGTAAGCGGGTGGTCAATGTTGTAAACTGCATATTCAACATCTTCATCCTGCATTAAAATGTGTCTAAGAGCATTACAAACACCATGACTTTCATCTTCAATTTCGAATTCTATTTCTGTTGGAGTTTGATTAAGAATTTTGATATTATCCATATTATCTACCTTAATTTTCATTTACATAGTTTATTGAAACTTTACGTTTTTCTTTTCTATTGCATGTATTACATTGAACTTCATTATTCTTATTGGTGGTGTGCATATAATCTCTGCAACGAGTACACATTGCTTTTAAAACACCACAATCTTTATCTACAGTACTTAAATCAACATTATCTCCGGTTATCTTAACTACTTTAGCCTGTACAATATCCCCTATTCTAAATGCATCACCTAACTTTTCTAAATAATCTTTTTTAGCTTGGGATATGTGTATTGCACCCATGTAAGGTAAAGCTAAAGGTCTAGGATTATCTTTAATACACTCAATATTAATGTTTGCTCTTTGTGGTTTGATATCAGTTATTTGACCGTATACAATATCTCCTTTCTTTAAAAGAGCAGGTTTACCAAATTTTGAGTCAACTGAGATAACTCTCTTTTTTTGATTTATTTTAACATTTCCTAGTACTGATGATTTAATTTCTCCATTGTCATCATAAGTACCTTCTCCAGGTACATATTGTTCTATTATTCCTAATTTTTCACCTGGCATCACAATTTGTTCTTTATCTTCAACCATATTAAATCACCAAATTAAGAAAAAAATTTCATTAATATAATAATTCTATAAATATTAATATTTAAAGTTAGTGCACTATCTTCGTCTAAAAAGTATTTCATCTAACTGATAGTCTTCCCATTGTCTTTTATTCAATACAATTTCTAGCTCTTGTGGGGTTATTAATGGTTTTTTATACATTTGGGAATCATCGATAGCTATTCTTGGGCATGCTGTAACTATAAATGCATCTAAATCAAAATATGGGAGTAAAACATCAGGGTTTACATTATCCAACATTATTATGAATCCTTCCATTCCCCTATCTTTAAGAAGCTTTTTTATTTCTTTTGCCAGTTCAAGTCGGTATTGTCCCTCTTTTGATGATACAACAATTCCCCATTTTTTGGCTTCACGCGCTTTTGTTATTCTGGCAAATCGAATTCTTAAGATTCTATCTGCATATTCTGTCATTTCTCTTAGTTCATTATTATATGGGTCAAGAGCATAAACTGGGGATTTAGTAAATAAATATATTCCTAATGGGTGGAAATTTCCACTTCCAATGAATAAAAAAACATCAGCATCTAAATTTTTGATTGAAGAAAAATTACATCCCAGAACCTGGCCTTTTCTTGTACTTTTGGATGAACCAAGAACAACTTCCTTGCCGTTATCTTCAAGAAAATCTTTCATTTCATTCAATAAATGTAAATGTTGTGTTGTGGTAACTAAAGCTATTTTTGAGTAGTCTTTTAAACTTTCAAGACATTTTTTCAAATCTTTTTTCACATCAATATTGGCAAATGCCTCTATGAATAATGTTGGTTTCATTTTATAATCGCTTACATCACATGCTCCAAAACAGGGATCACCTGAAATAATAACATTAACATCGCACTCTTCTTCAATTGAACGTGCAATGTTTACTGCCTGCATTTTAAGACCTTCAGGAAATTGAAGGCCAACATTTTTCACATTTTTGGAATTGATTTTACGGATTACTCTGTCTAAATCCATATTATATAATGACATTTTAATCTTCTATTGTTTTTTCAATTACGACTTTTCCGTCAATGACATCAAGTTTAATGATTGTCAATATATCGATTCCGGTTTCTTTTTCAACAAGTTTTTTACCTTCACCTTTTTCAATTATGGCTACGGCGGATTTTATGTCTAATTTCATATCTTTTAAAGTATTTAAAAGAGCGATTAATGTTCCTCCAGTACTTACAACATCATCAATAAGTAAAATTCTTTCACCGGCATGTAAGTCATTAATAAAGAGATTTGAAGATCCATATCCTGTTTTTTGATATACTTGTTTTTCACCTTCAAGCCCATATTCTCTTTTACGGATTACAACAAATGGTATGTCTGTTGCAAGAGATAATGCTGTTGCTAAATGAATTCCCATTGCTTCTACAGCTACAATTTTATCAATATCTAAATCTGCATGTTTATATACTATTCTTGATAATTCGCGTAGAATTTTAGGATCCATTGCTGGGACCCCATCACTTATAGGATTAACAAAATAATTATATTCTCCTTTTTTCACAATAGGTGATTCTTCCAAAGATTTTTTTACTTCCCCTAACATAGTTATCACACAAAAATTTTAAAACATAATATAAATATAAATATATTCTAATAGATTAATAAATTTTATTTTAAAGTGATAATATGCTTGGAAATTTAGGTGAAAATCTCACTAATACGATGAAAAAATTAGTGGGAATGTCAGTTATTGATAAAAAAACAATAAAAGAAGTTGTTAAAGATATTCAACGTGCATTAATTCAATCTGATGTTAATATCGCTTTAGTTTTAGATTTATCTAAAAAAATAGAAAATAGGGCTCTTGAAGAAGAACCTCCAAAAGGTATTACTCCAAGAGAACATGTTATAACAATTATTTATGAAGAAATGGTAAATCTTTTGGGTAGCGAAGCTGCAACTCTGGATATTAACGAAAGACCATATAAAATTTTATTCCTTGGTCTTCAGGGTAGTGGTAAAACAACCACTATCGGTAAATTATGTAGATATTTGCAGAAAAAAGGTTTCAATCCTGCTGTTGTCTGTACAGATACATGGAGACCGGCTGCTTATGAACAATTGAAACAATTAACTGAAGAAATGGATGTTCCTCTTTATGGTGATCCAAATAATAAAGATGCACTTGATTTGGCCGAAAAAGGGTTAAAAGAATTTAAAAATCGTAAAGTTATTATTTTCGATACAGCAGGTAGGCACAAGGAAGAAGCTGATTTGATTGCAGAAATGGATCAGTTAGATAATATTATTAATCCTAGTGAAGCTATTCTTGTTATTGATGGAACAATTGGTCAACAGGCTGGTGAACAGGCAAAAGCTTTCTCACAAGCAACAGATATCGGATCAATTATTATTACAAAATTGGACGGTTCAGCAAAAGGTGGGGGTGCATTGTCTGCAGTAGCAGAAACTGGTGCTCCAATTAAATTCATAGGTACAGGTGAAAGAATCGATGACTTCGAATTATTCGATCCAGAAAGGTTCATTTCAAGATTGCTTGGAATGGGTGATATTAAGAGTTTAATTGAAAAAGCTGAAGAAGAAATCGATGAGGATGTTGCTGAACAAACCATGAATAACATGCTTAAGGGTAAATTTACCCTTGTTGACATGAAAAATCAGTTCGATATGATGAATAAAATGGGTCCTATGCAGCAGGTATTAAATATGATTCCTGGAATGGGTAATAAAATCCCAAAAGAAGCGTCCAAGATGACTGAAGAAAAAATTGAATCATATAAAATCATGATGTCCTCAATGACCAGAGAAGAAATGGAAAACCCAAAAAT
>ONIK01000066.1 GCA_900317865.1 uncultured Methanobrevibacter sp.
TACAGATACTCAAGATTAGGTTACGGTACTGTTGTAGAAGCAGCTATGCCTCCTCTTGAAGCAAAACACACTCACGAAGAAATTGCAACTATTCCACAAATCGATATTCCAGCTATGCCATTATTCGGTAACAACTGGTTTGTAATGGAATATGCAAAAGATAATAATATTGAAGACTTATCCGCATTTATTTCTGCATGGTTAAAAATCTCAAAAGGTTACGGAATTAAAATCGTAAACCCTTGTGGAAGTGAAGCATGGGGATGGGGTATGAACGTACACGGTGTTAATGATAAAGCACCTTACTTTGATGTAACTTCCAAAGAAGTTATCCAAGCTTTAGCAAAAGCTAACGAGTACTTAAACTTACCTCACTCTATACACATACACCCTAACGATTTAGGACACCCTGGAAATGTTCCAACAACCATTGAAACTATGGATGCTGTTAAAGACATTAAGAAAAGTTCTAAAGCAACTATTAGGGACCAAGTTATGCACTTATGCCACCTCCAATTCCACGCATACACTGGTAACAGTTGGAGAGATGCTGCATCCGGTGCAGAAGAAATTGCAAAATACATTAACAAAAACGATCACATTACCTGTGACGTAGGTCAAGTAACTTTAGATGAAACTACTACCATGACTGCAGACGCTCCTATGGAATACGACTTATTCAAATTATCCGGTTTAAAATGGACCAACAAAGATATTGAATGTGAAACTGCAGCAGGTATTATTCCATGTATTTACTCAGGTAAAAGCCCTGTTAACTCTTTACAATGGGCTATTGGTCTTGAATTGTTCTTACACATAGACGACCCATGGAAAGTATGTTTAACTACTGACCACCCTAACGCTGGACCTTTCACCAGATATCCTAGAATCATTTCCTGGTTAATGAGTAACCAAAGAAGAACTGAAATGATTGAAAACAGAGAAGTCCACAAATGGGTAGAAAAAAGAACAACTTTACCTACTCTCGACAGAGAATACGATTTCTACGATATTGCTGTTATTTCAAGAGCTGCTCCTGCTAGAATCTACGGATTTGAAGACAGAGGTCAACTTACCCCTGGTTACAGAGCAGATATTGCAGTATATGACATAAATCCTAATGAAATTGATCCATCCAGACAATATGCTGAAATCGAAAAAGGTTTCAATGTTGCTGACTACACTATTAAAGATGGTCAAATCTTAGTAAAAGACAAAGAAATTGTTAAAGTTAAAGAAAGTCAAAACATTTGGGTTAACGTAAAAGGATACGAAGCACAAGAACAAAAAGTTATCAACGATATCATGCCGTTCTTCACCCAATATTACTCAGTAAAATGGGAAAACTATCCAGTACACGACCACTATGTATCTAACCCAATTAGAGTAGATGTTGAAAAATAAATGGGGTGTTTAGTTTGAAAACAATTACATTTGATCAAATAAAAACTTCTTCAATCGCTTTAGAATTCGATGAATTAATTCCAGATGAAATTTATTCCTGGACTGAAGCTGATTTCGCAAAATATGAAGTTCCTATTGGAAACTCCAGATTCCCTATCACTGACTTCTTCGACATTACTGTTGAAGGTGAAGCTGAAGGACCTGGTGAAGTTAAAATGATTCTCAACGGGGACTTAAACAGAGTTAAATACATTGGTTGTAAAATGAGTGCTGGTGACATTGTCTGTAACAGTAGTGTCGACCTTCACGTTGGTGCTGAAATGAGTGGTGGATCCATTCTCGTTAATGGTGACGCAGCAGCTCATGCTGGAAGAGAAATGTCCGGCGGATACCTTGAAATTACAGGTAACACCAAAGAATTTACTGGTGCTTCTTACATTGGTGAATGGAGAGGTATGACTGGTGGAGAAATTGTTGTTGGCGGTAACGCCGGTAAACAATGTGGTGAATGTTTAACTGGTGGTAAAATCCACGTTAAAGGTAACTGTGATATCTTAGCTGGTATTCACATGACCAAAGGTATTATTGAAATTGACGGTGATGTAAACCGTTGGCCTGGTGGACAAATGAAAAACGGTACTATTGTTATTCACGGATTCTTAGGAAGATTACTTGAAGGATTCGTTATCGAAGGTGTTGTAGAAGACCCTGAAGACAGTGGTGTTGTATTCCCAGGTAAATATATTAAATATACTGGTGATATTGGTCTTAACGGTAAAGGTAATTTATACTTAGATGCTGAAGCAAACAAAGAAAAATTATCTTCTTACGGAGAATTAGACGACGAATATACATCAATCAGAGAATACAGGAATTTATAATTCCTTTCTCTCTTTTTTTATTTTTTTTAATTTTTAAAGTGGTTAATATGGCAGAAGAAATTTCAATGACTGTTGACGAAGCAATTGAATATGTTAGGAATAATGTTAAAGTGGGAGATACTTTAGAAATTTCTTACAATCGTATTTTTGCTCCTGGTGAAGTTTTAAGTGTTCTTGAAGAAGATGAAGTAACCGGTGAAGGAGTTAGAGTTAACTTACAGTTAAATGGTGAAATCTTAAACCAGGCTGTTGAAATTGATTTTAATGAAATTTATGATGATTTACTTGAAATGAATCACATTACTGAAGATAAAGAAGTTATTATCGAAATTGATTTCTAAATAACTCTTTTTTTTATTAATTTTTTATTTTGTTTCTATCATTACGAACAAATATTTATATATTAAAAAACATAAGTATAAGTAAGAGGTGAATTCTATGAAAGAATTATCATTATCTGTAGATGAAGCTGTAAATTACTTAAAAGAAAATGTTAAAATCCACGATAATCTTGAAATCTCATATAATAGAATTTTTGCCGAAGGCGAAATATTAAATATGGATTTTTCTGAATATTTTGGAAAACCGGGTTTTAAAATGTTAATGTCTCTTGATGAAACTCATCTTGATCCTACAATTGAAATTGATGTGTTGGAAATTCAAGAGGATTTAATTGAATTTACCCATAAACCTCAAAATGATGGTGAAATTGTGGAAGTAACTGTAGTATAATCTACAGTCTATCCATATTTTCAAACGGTATTAATTTTGTGTCTGCTTTTACTTCAATATTAATTTCATTTTCTTGTATGGCAGCTATTGTATTAAGACCACTGCCTGTTACGATACCGAAGTTATAATTATCTGCTTTTGCATTATAAGTTAATTCTCTTGGTTTGCCTATTTTATATATTGGGAAGTCTAGTTTTGATAATTTATCTAATAAATAAACACTATGGTCTCTTGATACATATGGTATTTCTTTAATACTTGCAAGTAACCTTTTTGGTCCGTTATTTTTAGTTATTGATGTCATATCTTTTGCAATAAATATTTTGTGTGGATCTATTGATGAACCGTTGTATGAAATCAAATCAATAAATAATGGAGGTTCTGTCAATTCCAATAATCCACCATATTTAGGAGTGGATTTAATTCCGTTCTTTATTAATAATCCATCTATACTTAAACTACAAATTGTAGCGATACCAATTTTTTCTTCATCAGTTGGATGTGATACAATTTGGAAATATGGGCTAATGTATTTTTTATTTAATTCATGGCTCTCTTCCAATATTTTCATTGCTTTGTCTAAATCGTCTTTTTTCACATATGAAATATTAGCTATTATATTTCCGCATTGCTTTTCAATATCCAAATCAACTTGCTGAATTAAGTTTAGGGATTTTGAAAGTATAAATGGTAAATTTGATTCTTTATTGGTTTCATGATTCTTTAGATTATGGTTGATATTGTTTGTTATAGGATTTAGTTTGTCGAAGCTTTCCAGTTCTTCTCCGATTTTTATATCAATGTCATAACCTAACTCTTGAATTGCACAAAATGGGGTTACTCCTCCAATGATTGCAACTCCCATCATTCCTTTTTCAACAGGAAGTCCTAATATATTTTCCCCATCTTCAGAAATAGATATTACTCCGCCAATACCTATTTTGTTTAATTTGGAAAATATCTGTAGTGTCTTTTCTTTAGCAACGCTTGGTATCAGTCTGAAGTTTGCAGGAATATGTCCACTTCCATTATCTATTATGTCTAATACGGAGGTCATTTTCGGAGCTATAAATGCATCTAATGGAGTTACTGATGTTTTTTTGTAAGATATCAGCTCTTTGAATGATGTTGGAGTATTATCTTCGATTTCCAGTATTCCTCCATATAATGGTTGGGAAGCTATTCCTTCATTTAGTAATATTCCATCTATTGTTGTTCCACAAATTGTTTTTATATCCATTGTGCCCTGACTTTCAACTTTATTTATATTAACGTAAGGGCTCACAGAAAGACCACTTTTAAAAATATCTTTAAGTATATCGTAGCTTTCTTCATTATAAATGGTTGATGTATTTACAACAACATTTCCTTTCTTGGTCATATAGTTAAAGTCAGTTAAATATATTAATTCTTCAAATTTTGAATAAATGAAATCAACCTGATCATAGATTAATCCTTTTTCTAGTTTTTCACGTCCCAATTCAGTAATTCGACGCCCTGAATAACCCATTCTTTTTGTATAACCTTTTTCATCTAATATTTGCATATGGTATCTTACAGCACGTTCACCTAAATTAAAACCTTTTTCCCTTAATTCATCAGCTATTAATTTCGACCCTGTAGGTTTGTCCTGTTTATTTAAGATTCTTAAAATTTCAATCATTCGTCGTTCTGATTCTGACATGAAATTACTCCTTATTAAAATTAAATATAATCATGTTTAACTCATTAAAAATCATTATATTTAAAAATAAAAAATAATATTTAGATTTAAATATCTAAATATTTTCTTTGTTCGTATCCGAATACCTGTACCCTATATTCATCCCATTCTTTGTATTTAAGTTCTAGGAATTTTTGACTGACATGGTCTCCTAATGCATTTAAAATAAGAGGATCTTCTTCAAGAGAGTGATATGCTTCCCATAAACTTGTAGGTAAGACTTTAATGCCCATTGCATCTCTTTCTTCTTCAGTCATTTTGTAAATGTCTAATTCGATTGGTTCACCTGGGTCGATTTTATTTACAATTCCATCAATACCTGCTTCAAGCATTACAGTGAATGCTAAATAAGGATTACATGCAGGGTCTGGTGATCTGTATTCGATACGGGTTGCTTTACCACGTGCTGCAGGAACTCTAATTAAAGCAGATCTATTTTTGAGACCATATGCTCTGTATACTGGAGCTTCAAAACCTGGCACTAAACGTTTGTAAGAGTTTACAATTGGATTAGTAATTGCAGTAATTGCAGGAGCATGCTTTAATAATCCTCCCATAAAGTGAAGAGCATCTTTTGAAAGACCAGTTTCTGAATCCGGATCTGAAAATAAGTTTTTGTCTCCTTTAAAAACAGATTGGTGACAGTGCATTCCACTTCCACTTACTCCAAAGAATGGTTTTGGCATAAATGTTACTCTGTAATCCATCTGATCAAAAGTAGCCATATTGTCTACAATAGCTTTAATTGCTTGTTTAAATGTAATTACAGCATCAGCAGTTTTTAAAGCATCCTTAAATTTAAATGCTATTTCATTTTGTCCAGGAGCAACTTCGTGGTGAGATGCTTCTACTTCAAAATCAAGTTCTTCTAAGTTTAAGGTTAATTCTCTTCTGAAATCAGGTCCTTTATCAAGAGGCTCTACATCAAAGTAGCCTGCCTGATCATATGGCATTGGATATCCGTTTTCATCAATGTCCACAATGAAAAATTCTGGTTCCGGACCAATGTTATATTGTAATCCCATTTCTGCAATGTGGGATAATGATTTTTTAAGCACTCCTCTTGGGTCACCTGCAAATGGTTCTTTTTCAGCAGTCCATACATCACAGATAAATCTACAGGTTGCAGATTCTTCTGGTCTCCATGAGAGTCTGGAATAAGTATCAATATCTGGTTTTAAAACTAAATCACTATCGTTTACTCCAACAAATCCTTCTATTGATGAACCGTCAAACAACATTCCTTCGTTAAATAATTCGTTCATGTCTTCGCCGTTAAATGGAATAACAATATTTTTTACAGTCCCATTTATATCTACAAATTGTAAACGGATAAATTTAATGTTGTCTTCTTTCATTTGTTCTGATATTATTTGTATTTTTTCTTCGCTGATATCACTCATTAAATCATTCTCCGATATTTTTTTAGTAATCGGAAATTATATTCCTACTTAAAAAAATTTTTCCTTTTTATATTATTTAAATCTTTTTAAAAAGATATTAATTAATTTCTATTTTCTTGTATAATAAGATATAATATTATTTTTATTTCTATTAAGTTTATTTAGAGTTATAATAGATTATTATTGATTTGTTTAAAATTAATTATAAAAAAATAAGAAAGTGTGAGGTAATGTTTAAATCTCCTCAATTGAAAAAGAAGTTAAATTCAATAAATCAAATGTTAAAATTTCGGGTGCAACCGTAACTTCTCCGATGCCTGTAATAATTTTAAAAGCTTCCATAGCTTCTAAACATGCAACTAAATTTGGAGTAGGCCCAATAACTGGTGGAACTCCTGAAGTCACATTTGAAAGTGCATCGATAACGTCTTCTGTTAATTCTTTACCGTTTGATGGCAGGTTGAACATTTCTTCGTATGTTTTTTCATTGTCTGGTAAGAATGTGGTGATTTGTCCTAGAGTACCATGAATTGCCCCATGAATATAAGGAATTCCTTTTTCTTTAGCTTTTCTTGACACGATAACTCTTGTTAAAACATTGTCAAGAGCGTCAATTACTATGTCTGAATCTGAAATTACCTCATCGATGTTTGATTCATCTACATGTTTATTATAATTAGTTACTTTAACATAAGGATTGATTAATCTCACTTTTTCTGCTGCAACGGCACTTTTATCGAGACCGACATCTGCCAGAGTTGATAATGTTTGTCTGTTGAGGTTTGAAATGTCAAATGCATCTTCATCAACTACTATAAGTTCTCCAATTCCCATTCTTGCTAACATTTCAATGGTTTGACCTCCAATTCCGCCACAACCAATAACAGTAATTTTAGCATCTTTAAATCTTTGTTGTTCACTTCTTGTAACAATACTCATCTGTCTGGAAGCAATTTCCCAATATCCGTCACCTATGTATCTTGTTGGCATTTTTTCACCCGTTATTTAAAAATGGTCAAATTCACTGCCGAAGTATTCATATACTTTTTGAAGTTCCTCAGGAATATTCAGCATTTGGGTACAGAAAGGAAGGCATTCTTTACAGTCAATGCAGTTCTCTGCTCTTGCATCATCATCAATTAAAGAGAAATATTGCATAGCACTGGCTTTTGGATCATTCATCATATGTGCAATGTTATATTCTGTTAAGCAGTTGATAATATCGACACCATGGGGACAAGGCATACAATAGCCGCATCTGGTACATCTGTTTCCTAAAAATGACCTGTATGTTCTTGCAACTTCCCTGATAATTTCCTGATCGTATTCACTTATGATGTCCTCTTTTGAAGCGATTTTAATATTTTCTTTAACTTGTTCCAAGCTGGTCATACCACTTAAAACACAATCAACATCATCTCTGTTCCATAAATATTGCAGCGCCCATTCTACAGGAGTTCTTTTAACTTCTGCCATATTCCATATCTCTTGAACTTCTTCTGGTATATTTTGAACTAATCTTCCTCCACGAAGAGGTTCCATTATCATACTTCCGACATTCACCTGTTTTAGATAATCGAGACCCATAACGCCTGACTGGTAATATTCATCAAGATAATTCATTTGAGTTAAAACGACTTCCCATTTAGGATATTCATCTAATATTTCAATCAGATAATCAACTTCTATATGTGATGAAAATCCAACGTGTTTAACTTTACCACTTGCTAAACAATCGTCTAAAAAGTCTAAGACATCTAAATCTTTAACTTTATACCAGTCGGGTACGGTTAAAGAATGAAGCATGTAAATATCAATATAGTCTGTCTGTAGTTTTTCAAGCTGTATATCAAGATAATATTCAAAATCAGATTTTTTTTCCATTAGCCAGGATGGAGACTTTGTAGAAAGTATTATTTCATCTCTGTAACTGTTTTCTTTTAAGAATTTGCCAATAAATTTTTCACTGTTTCCATTTCCATCTAATTCTTTGCTGTGGTATGGATAGGCTGTATCAATTAAATTAATTCCATTTTCAATTCCATATTCAAGCATTTTGGAAGCTTCAATTTCATCAATATCAGCATTGGATTTTATTGTTGGTAATCTCATGGCTCCAAAACCTAGTCTTGAAACTTTTAATCCACTTTTTCCTAGTTCATTATATAACATTTCATTCCCTCATTGCTTAACAATGATATATTTTTTTAAAAAAAGTTATAAATATATTATGATTTGAAATGGAATTTTAGAAAAAAAGTTTTTAAAAATTGTATACCTGGGATTTAAGATGCCGGGAACGGGATTCGAACCCGTGGCCTCACGGTATCCCAGGTATTAGTCAGAGCACTGCTTTTTATACCCTATGAGCCGTGCGCTCTAACCAGCTGAGCCACCCCGGCATATATAACATACATATATTAGTTTATTGTTACATTTAAACTTTTGCTTTTTTAGGTAGTTTTTTGGATTTTTTTAGAATTCAAAATTTTTTTAACTAATTTTGAGTAAGATATATTTAAAAGGATTGATATAGTTATTAATGTTATAAAATTATGGAGATATTTTCATGAGTAAAGTTAAAGATATGTCTCTTGCACCTGAAGGTGTTAGAAAAATCGAATGGGTTCAAAAACACATGCCCGTTTTGGAAAATATTAAGCAAGAATACTTGGAAACTCAACCTTTCAAAGGAATTACAATCGGATCATGTTTACACTTGGAACCTAAAACAATTAACTTAGGTTTAACATTAATGGCTGGTGGAGCAGAA
>ONIK01000067.1 GCA_900317865.1 uncultured Methanobrevibacter sp.
TCAGGGAAATATTTACCTCAGAAGATAGTTGATTATCCTTCTTATGCTCGTTCATTTGTCGGTGCCTGGGAAAAAATTACAAATGATTATCCAGACGTTGCCTATTCTATCCAGAAAGATTGTATTAAAGGTAATCCGATTGATTTGATTAAAATCCATGGTAATTATTTTAAAGTTCTGGACTGGATTCTTTTATATCTTTATAATGATTATTTCAAATTAGGTGATCTGAATTTTGGCATTAAAAATGATTTCAACGTTATTGATAAAAAACCTACTTCCAATTTAGATATAAATAACATTATTAAGTTATTTGAAAAGTCACTTAATGATGCGGTTTCTTATTGTGATGCTCTTACTAAAGGCAATAACTATCTTCATGAAAAGTTGTTTGCTGATATTTATAATATACATCGCAACTGTTTTGTTTTAAATTTAGATATGGATGCTAAAGCTGATATAAATAAACATGTTGAAGCATATAATCAATTTGTTGATGAGTTAAATAAATTATTTGATAGTTATTTGAACCCTAGGAATGTTAAAATTAATGTTAGTTCCAATGTTTATGACAATATTTTCAATTTACCTAACTATTTTGCTAAAAATGTGGTTTTTTCCACTGTTCAACTCCGGGACCTGTTAACTAAGGAGATATGGAGTTTAAACTCAATTAATCCCGAAATTTTGAAGAATAAAAATATAAAAAATATAATGAATATTGATAATATAAAAGATTATTCTTCTTTATCTAATTGGATGAAAAATCTTAAATCTAACGAATTATATTGTTTATATGATAATATTTTTAAGCAATTGGATGAATATAGAAATAACACAGACATTAGATTAAAAGAGTCCAATGTAATTATGGATTCAATTAAATATAGAGTTAACTGGAAAGTATTTAAAAACGGCTATTATAACTCTTTAGATGAAAAATTCATTAATAGTCTTTATAATGATTTGCTAAAAGAAACAGGAAAAATGCTATGCAACGATTATTATCAGCCTAATGACCTTTATATACAATATAAGGATTTATGCAAAAATGTTTTAAATATTACTAAAGAGCGTTTTGATTCCTTAATTAATCTATATTATGCATTATGGCAGAAAAAATTCAATCCTAATAATTTAAATGGCATTAATCCAAATAGTTTATCCACAGATAATTTAGGCAAGTTAATTATTAATAATTTAGCCAATATTATTCTTTTATCCGGTGAAGATGAAAAGATTCAAAGATACTTACCTAGTTTTAAAATGGATCCAAACAACAAAATTTATTTAGCTTATGGCATATCTAAAATTTTAAAACTTGTTGAAATGAATAATGATATTTCCAAAAAAGAATTAATTAACATGTTTAATCAACTCAAAGATGCATATGATATTTCAATAATAAACGATTACGTTTCTTCATGTATTAGTAAAGGATTAACTGTTGACGCAGACTCTTTTAAGAAATTCCCTAACCAATATGATTATATTTCATCATTGCTTTTTGAAAATATGTATAATGATTTAATGAATTTCGGTGAACTGGGCATTCGTTTAATGAAATATGCCCATATTTGCAGTGAAGATGCGATGTTGTTTTCTGTTGATATCTTTAATCTTGTCAATAACAATCCAAATAAATTAGAAGAAAGATTAAAAATTTTTGAAGATAACTTAAAAGCACAGGGCAAGTATGAATTGTATGCAGAATTAGCTTCTATCTCCAGCATTGTCTTTTCTGAAACTTTAAAACCTAATGATATCAATATTAATCCATTATATCAAAAATTTTACGGATCTTGGGAAAAATTAAAAAGTTTATATCCTGCAATTAGTGATAACGTTTATACTAATCTTTTTAATGGCAATATTGATGCATTCTTATCCAAATACGGTAATAACTATGCCAGGAAAATGCTTTTTAATTTTATCTTTAATTATTTAAGCAAAAATCATAAGCCCCTTCTTAGTATAGATGCCAATGCCATTTATAAAGATATTGAAAGGATAATGATGAGCGAACCGAAAAACAAGAATAACGAAATGAATATTATTAACGAAAAGGATGACAACGAAAATGATATGGAGATTGATGATTTAATTGATTCATTAAAAACAATTAATGAAAAATATCCGGACATTTCACTAGAAATTGACAACAAATTTAAAAGTTTAGATAAAAGTATCAATAATTTAAATCAATATTATAATAAATATGGCGGTAATAAAACCCGTGAAACAATACTTGGTTGGATTTTTGATTATCTATTATCTTTACCTCAACAGGCCAATAACATTCCAAAACAGGAAAACGATTATAGTAAAGAAAATGCTGAAAAATTTAAGGATATTAATAAAATTCTTAATGATAAGACTGCTGATGCTTTTGTTATACAGACTGTGAATATCGATGGTTATACGAATCTTTATGCTTGCTGGATGAATTTGGACGATAAATATTCTGATATTGCAGATTATGTCTCTAAAAATCTTTTTAATAATAAGGATTTATCTGTTTATGTTAAAAAAATTGGCAATTGTAATGAAGCTCGTTTCAACATCATCAATTGTATTAAAATATATTTGTTAGGCAATAATGCAGATTTAATCAATATAGATAATAGTAATGATATTAACCCAAAGGGCAAAGATATTGATTTTAAAGACATGATGAAGACTTCATTGGTAACTTATTACGGCAGTTTTTCTCCCGACTTAAAAACTAAAATTATGAATAAAATATCAAATGAACTTTCCACTAATAATTTGAATATTGCAAAAATCAATTCCATTGCCGTATTCGGACCTTTGGGTATGGATTCTGCTTATGCATTGATAACTTTTTGTGATGATAAAAATAATCAGAATCAGATTGCAATAGATATCAATGAGTTTTTCGCTTTTACAATAGATGATAAAACAGAAATTATAAATGATGTTTTTAGTGGTGATGTTAAAAACAAGATTCTTGATAAGGTTAAAGGTAATCCTAATGCCCCATCAATCAGGCATGTTAAAAAAATTGTTTTTACAAATGATTTTAATAATCTTAAGTTGATTACCGAATTGTATCTTGACGATGGTGATATTTTAGCTTTCGATACTATTAACTGTTTATCCGATGATTTGGATGCTGATAAGAATAATATTATCAATAAAATTAATGAAATTTTCAATGATGAAAATGCCGGTTCAGGAGTTGGTAAACAAGATTTCCCTAATTTGGATAATATCGAAGCTGATGGTTTGTATAGGCTTTGTGGATGTTGGAAGAACCTTGTATTGTCCTGTCCTACTATTGCAAATTTTGTTAAGAATCTCCTTTTCAAAGACAGTAGTTTTATAGAGTATATGTTCAAGATAGATGATTGTGATATTACCCGTGACCGTATTTATGATTGTGCTCTTGGTTATTTCCAAGGTGTGAATGTGATTGATGATACTATTGTATTCTTTTATGAATCAGATAAGCTTTTATCTCAACAAACAAAGAAAGCAATTATGGAGGAATTTTCTCATCTAAATAAAAAATATAGAATTAAATGTATTCATGTTTATGCACCAAATGGAATAAAACCTGCTCATGCTATTGCAAAATATTATACCTCTTTTGGAAAGATTAGTGAATATGATGTTGATTTAAGTATGTTTTATGGTTATAAAAAGACCCAAAATACGAAAATTAACATTGATAAGAATATTAATGATAAAATAATAGATAAAATTTTAACTAAGATTTTAAATCCTTATTATTCCAATCCGGATGTTGTGTGTATGAGGGAAGCCAAGCAAATATCAATTCAGATTGAAGATAAAAAACCTGTTATTAAAATAACTTTGGTTGATGGAAATGCTGTATATATGAATCCGGCTGACTTTTTCATTTTAGATAATAATGGCTGTATTGTTGATGAGTCTATTTTAAGTACATTTATGAAGAATTTTGTTAACAGTTTTCTTGATGTGAAAGATAAAAATCCATTTAATAATATTTTCAACTATAAAAATCATTTTGAAAAACTCATGAATATTAATTATATTAAGGCTATAATTTCTAGAGATATGGATGCTTTAAAAGTTATTCATTTGGATTTGTATAATGAGATTATATCTGAACTTAACATAGACTCATTTGAAGAATGGTTGAATATTCACTTTAATGAGCCTGATTTTTCTCAATTATGTAAAAATTTATACAATGAGATTTTTGATAAATTAAATCAGTACAGGAGTAATACTGCTCTATTAAAAAGTGAAAGTTCTAGACTTATTGATAATATTAAACATTTTAATTGGGTTCTTTATAATAATTATCATCAGTTTATGTCTCAGGCTGAACTAAAAAATTTAACTGATTATTATTATGAAATTTCAGTTCAATTACTCACGTTATTAAAAGAAAATAATTTTAAGCTTTATAATAACATTTTAATTGACTATAATGATATTTTTGATAAATATGCTAATTTAAATTGGACTTCTTTCGAATGTGTTGATTGGTTTTTAAGTGCAACTCTTAGAAATCTTATTTCACGTGTCCTGACAAATGCATACGGTCATAGTTTGGAGTATAGTGAAGAGGATTTTAAACTTTTATCAGTTAATGAGATGGCTACGTTCTTGAAACAGAATATGGAATTAATATATAAGACTGATCGTACTTTCTTTACAAGTCTGGAAAGGCTTCTTCAATCTGATTATTTGGAATTTAATAATTATGTTGATAATATTGTTACGTTTGATAAAGATGCTAAGTCTAAATTAATTTCCATATATGAGTGTATTAAATATTTTACTTCCATACAAAAAATGATTGTGGAAAAATTCAGTGATGCGCTTGATTTAAGGAAAACTGTGGATTATGATATGGCTAATTTATGTATTGGTGAGATTGGTGTGGAAGGTATAAATATGTTGATATCAGATGGAAGAGTAAAGACTAATGGTGCTGTTATGGCTGAAATGTTTGTCCCTTTCAATATTGAATTTTATAATGAGTTTGTTTCTAATGGTACTTATAAGATGGATGTTGAAAAGCTTTTTAAGGATGTTTCCATTGATAATAAGAAGTTAAGGATTTTTCAGTGTATTATGAAGGCAGGTAAACGATCTATTTCTGAATTTGATGTGTTACGTTTATACTATAAAGTATTTAAATGGAATCAAACTTGTATTGAAGGTTATAATTCTTTAATGAATAAGTTAAAAGCTAAATATAATATTGGGAGCATAAAAGAATTAAATGGTATTTTGGTTGATGGTGTGCTACATGTTTACACAGATAATGGTGGACTTGTTAAGTATTCTGATTTGTATTCTTGGGTTTCAAATGAAATACTTAATTATATTAATGATAATAAGTTACTTTTCGATCGGGACTCATATTCCTATAAAAATCCTAATGTTAATCCCATTATAAATGTTGCACGTGAAATTAATCTTAATGAATTTAGTCTTGCAGAGATTGAAAAGATAATTTATTCCACTGATTATAAACCTACCATATACAGATGTGCTATGAGGGAGGAAGTAGAATTCTTTGGTGCTTGGGAGGAATTTGGAACACGATATAAAGATGTAGCTACAATAGTTGAATTAGATTTGTTTAAAGGAAGTATTCTAAAATACTTAGAATCAGCAGCAGCTAAGAATAATGGTGAAATTTCAATTTATGATCAGGCCCGTAAGATGATTATTGATTATCTTAAGGAACAATTAATGCCAATACCAGATATTCCTGAAATTATTCCTAATATTCCAGAGGTTAATCCAAATATCCCTAATATTCCAGAGGTTAATCCAAATATCCCTAATATTCCGGAAGTTAATATTAATAATGTTGAACCTAAATTTAAGAATATTGGAGAAATAAAAAATCATTTGTTAATAAATGGAATACCTAAAAATGAGATTGAATATTTAGTAGGATTCTATGAGAAAGTTAATATTGCGTGTTTAAATGCTCAAAGAGAAGGTATGGCTGAATTTGATGAGGATGATGAAGTAAAATTCAATGAGGCTTTGGGTGACTTAAAAATGAATTGCATTAATTTACCTGATGGTGATATGATTTATTTGAGTATTTTAAAGATGTTATATTCAGAATATCAACCTGAATGGTCTAAACCTAATGTTGACGAAAAGAACATTCTTGATAAACTGGAAGAGGAGATTCAATATTATATTCCGAAGGTTAATCCTAATGCTCCGAAGGTTAATCCTAATGCTCCTAAGGTTAATCCTAATGCTCCTAAGGTTAATCCTAATGCTCCTAAGGTTAATCCTGACGCTCCTAAGTCTTATCCTAAACTCATTCCTGTTAATGACGAGGGTATTGAATTTAAACCAATTATTGTAACTCGCGGTGATGGCATTCCTGTGAAGGAAGTTAATATCGGTTTAAAGAATTTCACTAATGTCTATGAAGGTATTTTTAATTTACCAATATTGTTTGAGAAAGGTGTTGGTGAAAAACAACTTAATAGGATATTTTACCATGATTTAATGCTTTTAAAATTGTATGATTATAATTTGTACATGGATGCACTGAGATGTGTGTTTAAAAATGTTAGAACCGGTAATGAAGCTGAGTTAAGTTCCTTTAGTTCATTTCCACAATTAAGCTACGACCAGTTATACAGTGCATATATAGAAATTTTTATCTTGTTGGGCAGCTGCAGAGATAATGTCAAGATATCTTTAAATCAAAAAGCAATTCTTATTGATAAATTAAAATATGACCATGTATTTTCAGATCAAATGCGTGATAATTTTTATCCTTGTTTAAAATCTTCCATTCCGGAGATTGCTCAGGATTTATTAATAAATTGTGAAGAATTAATTAAGGATTATAAAGGCTTTGACCTTGAGAATTTAAAGGCTTCAATTAATAAGTATAAAAATATGGATCTTACTAAGATTAGTGAACCTGATTTTAATCAGTTATGTGATTTATATTATAAATTATGGCATATTGATGGCGATAATAATTATTTTGCTGATGTTGATATTTCTAAGTTAAATATTAAACAGTTAGGTGATCTGATTATCAGGGGCTTAAGTAGATTTTCAATGGTATTCGATGCCGGTGATAGAAATGCATCATCCGATATTTTTATATATAGCGATTCTTATTTGAGTTATTGTGCATATTATGTTTCCTATTTGGTTGAATTAAATACTTTGGAATCTGAACATGAATTGATTGAAATCTTTTATAATCTTAAAAAAGCCTATGATATCTGCAGTCATAGTCTAAATATTAAAAATAAAGTAGATAATAATGAGCAAATTGATGTGAATAGTGTTTTGAAATATTCAAATAAGCAATATTACAATACGGTATCACAATATATAAATTCTAAAACTAAGATGTATTTAATATATATTTATTATATTTCATCCCAATCTGCAGATGCATTAGATATTAAAAATAATATCACTGCGTTAATTAATAAGTATAGTGACTCATCTTCTCCTTTTGCTCTAGCTTATTATGTCGAGATTTATAATATTATAAATCATATCTATACTCAGAATTCTATAGTTTCTAAAATGATGGATAATAATAAAGAAAAGAAGCATCTGAATAGAACCCCAGAAGAGTTGGCAATGTATAATTTAAATATGATTAAAATTGCTATCGAATCTTTAAATACCAATACTATAGAATTGGATAATAAATATTATAATTTGAATGGTATAAACCCTTCACACCAGGAAGTTTCTGTGGATTTGAATAATATTGATGTTAAACATTTTAAATTTAAGAATTATAAGGTAAAGTATAAAGCTAAACAGTTACAAAAGGCAGATGAAAGAAATCCTTTAGTTTTTAAATTTGTTAAAGAATATAATATCTATGCTGCATACGATAAGAATGGAAATATGATTTGTTCTAATGATTATTATATTAATCAGAAGAATCAAAAAGCATTTATTATAGGTGGCCACAGTTATGAGCCGAATGATGTTGTTTATACTGCTGATGGAAAAGCTATTTTAGCTAAAGATATGGAATATATGAATTTCCATGGCGGATTTTCTGTTGATATGTACGGTAGACCATATTATGCAAGTTTAAATGATGTGCCTGAAACCAAGTTTGTACCAGGCCAGATGTATTATTATGCTAATGGAAATCTGGCTCTTCATAATAAAATTGTTGTAACTGAAGATGGTTTTGTCCGTGACGTTGAGGGCAACAGGCTTTATTCACATCATATAGGCGATAAGTATGAATCAGGCGTTAAATATTATACTTTTAATGGCAAATTAGTTGATGCAAAGAATATTCGCGTTGATGATGATGGTTTTGTTCATGATTGTCACGGCAATCTTCTTTTCAAACAACCACTTAAAGGCAATGGTTTTCCTAATAACTTCCCTTCATGGGCTTTGAATATTATTGTCAATGGTCAGCATTATGTGACCGCCTAAGGATACTTACAATTAATCAGGAAGTGTAAATTATCTTTCATTAAAGGTAGAAATTGCACTTCCAATATTTTTTTTTAATGGTGCCAGTTTTATCAGTTATTTCAATTATAGTAACTCCATACCCTGTACTCTTTACTCGAATAGCTGTCGGTTTATTATATTCGGATATAGCTTAATATTTTAACCCATATTTTTTTCTTTTTTGAACCTTGTAGAAACCATTTTTAAAATACCTGAATTGCCCCGTAAATATTATATAATACATCTTTGAGTTTTGTTTCTTTATTTTGAAGTGTTGTGCTTCTGCTGTAATTTCCTCCGTTGAATCTTCTTTTTATTACATATATAACGCTTTCCACATTTTCCTCCGTTGAATCTTCTTTTTATTACATATATAACGCTTTCTACATTCATTTTTCGTGCATAAACGTCGTGCCAGAAGATTGTTGAACTGTTTAGCCGGTAATGTCCTGTTTTTGCTCGTGTTTTTAATGGTATTTGGTCAAATGCTCCAACTTCTTCATTTATGTATTTTCTTATGGGTTCAGTATCGTATGCTCTGTCTGCTAGGATGTAGTGTGGTTTATAGGGTTTTAATTGTCTTATTGATGCTATTGTGAATTGTGTATCGTATTTTGGGCCTCGATTTGCAGCGTAATTTAGGATCATTCTTGTGTCGACATCGATTGCAATATGGTTTTTAATGTAGCTTTTTCTGCATTTTCCTCTTATTTTTGCATAATAATGGTCTGCATAGTCACTTGTATGTCCAGTTCCATCCATAGCCGCTAATTCACAATCAATTGGATGCATAAATAATATTAATTTGTTTAAATCTTTTAATTTTGTGTCTGACATTCTTACAAAGAATTTCTGGATTGTTGTGTGGTGAGGTAGCTTTGTTAAGTTTCAAATATTTGGTTATTTTATCAGAAACGTCTAAAATTTCAATTA
>ONIK01000091.1 GCA_900317865.1 uncultured Methanobrevibacter sp.
AATGAAAAATAATATATTAAATATTAAAGTTAATTAGTTGTAATTAATTTTAAATTGAAACTAAATTGGTGAAAATATGAGTTTCGAAGAAAAAAAAGAGGAATTAAATATTAAAAAAGAAGAAAAAATATTAAATATTAATGAGAAAAAAGCTAATGCTAAAATAAAATTTGAAGAAAAAGTATTAGAAAAGAAAAAAGCTAGAAATCAGCAAAAAATAGAATCACATCTTGCTTTAGCAGATGCAAGAATTGATGATGCATTAGATGATGCAGACCTAGCCATTTCTATTTTATCAAATGATGTTGAAGAAGCAATCGAAAACAATGGTGAAGATGCTGATTTAATTTTATTTAAAGCTGACAACCTTTTAGAAGAAATATTGTTAAGAACACAATTAAGAATTCAAATAGCTAAAAATGAATTAATTGCAAACCTTCAAGAAGACCTTGACGATACTATAGAAACAATAAATATTGAAGAAAGCATTTCTGAACTCAAAGATAAAACAGCTACTACAATAACCACTTTAGAAGGAAAAATTGCAACCGAAAAAGAGAATTTCAATAAAAAATATGGTGAATAAACAATTTCACCATATTTATTTTTCATTTTATAATTTCACAAGAAATAATTAAAATAATGAGTTAACAGATATTTGGAATTTTATTGATTATACAGGTATTAATTTACCCAAACATATAGTGCAAGTGCGGTATCATTTATTGCAGGAATTAAATTAATTTTTGCTGTAACTCAACATAACTGGGTTCATTAATCTTCTTTTACATCCCAAATCAGCAATTAGGATATGGATTACGCACTTTTGATTACTTTTGACCAATTTCATGTTGCTGTTGGCATAACACTATAGAAATTATCTACTACTTTTTAGTCAGATCTGTTTTGTAGTTAAAAAACAAATATTACTAATCAAATGTTCTCACACTAACAAAATATCAACGAAATACTAAAGTAAACATTAAGACGACATACCATTGGAGCAATTAATTATATTTACAAAAGTCTCCAATGAAAAATTCAATAAGTCTATAATAAAATTATATAAAATTTATATTAACAACAGATCGCCTATATATGCGAAGTTAAAAAGTAACCTGATTTTTAGAAAACATGCAGTTAATGTAATACAGACATAATTAAATTAGATATAAATACAATACATCAAATTTAATAAACCATAAAATTGATTATTTGGTAGTGTAATCTCGAGGAATATCAAGCAATGAATATTAATGCAACATTATGTTGCGTATCCAAATCTAGAAAATACATATTCAAAACATACTGTAAAGGATATTACACTTGTTTTAAAAAAAGAAAAAGTATGTTGAGATACTTAATCTCAACCTTTAATAGTTATTTTGTTTGCAATGCTTGAACCGTTATAACTTGAAGTTATAATGTATTCGCCAGGCATTAAGTTAATGTTTAATCTTGCCGTACCTGAACTGTCAGTTGGCCTATTGTAGAACACACCGTTAATGTTAAAGGTTACAGATTGACCAGCATAAGGTTTACCCTGACCGTCAACCAAAGTTGCCTTGAATTGAGTTCCGTCACGATATTTCATATTAATATCCGTAGCATTCAATATAGGCAATACTTTAATGTTATTAGATGCAACACAACCTTTATATTCAGAAGTAATGACATAATCACCAGGCTGGAAGTTAATGTTGATTTTAGCAATACCGTTTGCATCGTATAACTTTCATCATAACATACACTAAAAAAATTTAGTGCATATAGAAAAAACAGAAAAAAAGATTAAAATAATTGAATAATTAAGTAGTCCCGAGCGGAGTCGAACCGCTATCTTTGGGTCCAGGGCCCAAAAGGATTGCCACTACCCCACGGGACTATGCTATTATTTTTAGAAATCATCATATAAATAAGTAGGGACTGTATGATTGCCGGCATACATGAATTATAAATTAAATTTAAACTCCATTTTTTCCTATCGAATAATTGATTTCAGCTATTGTAATTTTGATGTTTTGTTATTTTTTACAGACTTTAATTGAAGTTATCTTTTAGAATTTTAATCTTGATTTTTAGAAATACTTTTAATTATTATATATACAAGAATTGAAAAAATTTCGGGAAAATCTGATAAAGATATTGAATAGGATTGAAATTTCAATCCTATTTCATATGCTTTTTAAACATCATACGGGTCCACATAATGGCCTTTCAAGATCTGCCAGACTACCTGATGTTTTTATAATCCTAACAGAAACATTACATTCATTGCACCCTCAGACATAGCGTCATACTCACTAACCACTTCAGATTCGGCAGCAACTTCAATATATTCAAGACATGCACCCACATATCCTCCCATTGCGCCTCCAATTGCTCCGGCTACAACAGAAATACCAATTACAGTTGTATAAACCTTCCAAACCTTAAGTTCCGGATTATAATTATTAGTAGTCATATACCATGAAGTATAAGCACCCATGGCAGCACCGGCAGCAACACCTGCAATAGGGTTTAAGGTACATACACCAACAACCAGACCAACAACAGCACCAACCACATAACCTGTCACGGCACTAATAAGAGTAGCTTTTACTAATGATTCACTTTTAACATACACATACCAATGTTCACCAGTCTCAGTAATATTTTCACCATTAATAACTCTAATGCCTTTATCTGAACGCATGACTGTTAATGATCCATCTCCCTTTTGTTCTTTGGCATCATCTACACTGCAAATGTCATTACCTTTTTTACTTGCATGGTTATTTTCAAATATGCATTCTTCATATTCGAAGTATCCTGCATTAAATACTGCAGCACCACATTTAGCATAGTTATTGTAGAAATAACAGTCATGACAGATGATATATCCTTGATTAAGTATTGCACCACCATTAACCACAATATTTCTTACCAAATTACAGGATGAAAGAACACCGTTATCACCGCTCCAGGTAATCATGCTTTTAGAATTCTGATTATTTAGAGCATTTACGAAGGTTAAATTGGATATTTTAACATTATCCTCTGATACATTAATCATTACAGGTTTTTTCATTCCGTCAATAACATATGCATTACCATTTACTGTTATATTGTCGATATTAATCATTACACTATTATCAGATTTTCATTGAAATAATAATTTTTAGTTAAATTAATAACGTCTCCAGAGTGATGTTTATTAATTTCACGTGACAACTCATTGAAAGTTCCTACGTCACCAGTCATATGAACTTCATTGAAATCTGTGAATACTTTATTGATACTTAACGGACATTTAACATTAATATTTAAGACACCACGAACGTTTTTGTCTTTTTCATCTTTCATATGGCCAGTTAAATTGTTGTATTCAGCAGCACTGTGAACGGTTATGCTGACCACCAAATTTTTCAAATAATTACTAATATACAAATTATTAAAAATATCATTTGCACAGCATACTTTGCTGAAGCGGTATTCACAGACAACAAATCCATTATGTAAGTCAGAATTGATACTGAAAATATAATCAAAATTATCATGACGAAAACTGCATTAAATGTAATCATTATAAGCAAAACTATTATTATAGAATCTAATACTGCATTCAGATTTATTGTATCATGTCCAATTGTTGTTGTGAAAAATCTTTTAAAATAAGTGAAGATAATAGCTGAAATGATTGAATTATCAAGCACAGAATTGATTTAATTACAGATTTGAATCCTTGGTGAAATAGTCATACAGTTCATCAGTGACAACATCATGAAGGGAATACTTGAAATTAACAATGTCCAATTCCTTTCCCTTATCGTTCAGGATAGTCGTCTGATGCCAATCCACAGGAGTCGCCTGGCCGATATAGTAAAAATCACGACCTTCATCATCAGATTTTTTAACAAAAATATGGATTTTCAAATCCTTATCATTAATAATCGTTTGCGGTTCCTTGCTTTCAAGCTTAACCTTTGATCTGGTCATCCATGAAAAAGCGCTTTTTGATATGAATTCATCTTTATACTTTGTACTTTCTGAAATATCCTCATCCTTATCATAAGTGACAAAAATTGGGCATGTTCCATGTTTAATTCTATAACCGTACATTGTTGACGAATCATCATGAGGCCAGTTTAACAATCTGCATGCATCTTTTCTTGAGTATTTCTCATATAACTTGAGATTGACGTTTTCCGTCTGGGAAGAATAGACATCACGATACTTTAAAAGAGCATAGTTTAAAACATCATCCAGGTGTTTTCTATAAGCGTCATGTGAAAGGAAAGTGCTGAATTGGTCGGATATGTTAAAATCATCATCGAAAAATGTGGTCATGCCATATTTGGCCTTTTCCTTTTCAACGAAAAAGTCAAGTTTTAAAATATTTATAGCTGATTCAACTGATTTTGAATCGTTTTTAATTCCATACATTGACTCCAGAAGAGATTCTATTTTATCCGTTTTGAAATACTTATTATTAATTAAGCATTTCAATATTAAGACTTCATGAGGTCGTTTTCCATTCGCCAGGTTCTGTGAAATGAAAATTAATGAATTAACTTCATCCTCACTTAAAGTGTCCATATAGTCGTCTTCAACCTTATTTAAAAACAGATGATAACACGGGAACTGATTGTGGGCCAGAATCAGCTCGGGATTGAAATCGGCATTTTCATAAAAGTCCGAAAGCATTGGAATTCTTCCCAATTTAAACTTAAGATTATTGTACTTTTCCTTAAAAAGGGCAACCCTTGAAAAGCTCGCGTTATTTATTGAATTATAAATCTTCTGTTTAGAGACTTCATCAAAGTTAATGGAAGACACGCCGGGAATTATTTTATTTCCCTGCATCAGGTAATGTCTCAGCTTATCCTTGTCATATGACCTGTCACCTGAAAGCGCAAGAGGAATCATGAAATTGTTTTTATAGTTTCCGATAAAATCAAGTATTACAACAAATTCCTTGCTTTTATACTTTCTCAGGCCCCTTCCTAGCTGCTGGATAAATATGATTGGAGATTCAGTCGGTCTTACAAGCAGAACCTGATTTATTTCAGGAATGTCAACACCCTCATTGAAAATGTCAACAGTGAAAATGTATTCAAGCTTATCCGGATTGGAATCGTTGGTTAATCTGTCAATAGCTGCCAGTCTCTTTTCCTGTGAGTCATCACCTGTTAATGCCATTGAAGGATGGCCTCTTTGAGTGAATCTTTCTGCAAGTTCCTTTGCCTCTTCTTTTCTTGAACAGAATACCAGAGCCTTGATTCTATCTCCGGAATATCCATAGAATTCTGATTTTTCAAGAAGATAGCTGACCCTTTCATCGGAGGTGAGATAATTAAAATCAGAAAAATTATCGTCAATTACCTGACTGTCAAATGTAACGTCACTGATACCGAAGTAATGGAAAGGACAGAGCAAATCCTCATCGAGAGCTTCCTGAAGGCGGATTTCATGAGCGATATTGTGGTCAAAGAGCTCATAAATATCAAAGCCGTCTGTACGTTCCGGTGAAGCAGTCATTCCAAGGTAGAATTCTGGAGTGAAATAATTGAAAATCTTTTGATAGCTTAAAGCACCGGCCTTGTGAACCTCATCAATGATAATGTAGTCAAATTCGTCCTTTTTAAATCTGGTGTAGATATCGTCCTTCGACAGTGTCTGGATTGTTGCAAAAATATAGTCCGCATCGAAGTTCTTTTCATTACCTGTCAAAAGACCGAATGATTTATCTTTAATTACATTTTTATAAGCGTTAATGGATTGTTTTGCAATCTGTTCGCGATGGACTATGAATAAAAATCGTCTAGGGTTGAAATCTTTAACTGCAAAGGCGGATGCATAGGTTTTACCTGTCCCTGTAGCTGAAACCAGAATAGCTCTTTTTTCCTCTCTTTTAATCAGATTTCTGATGTTTGTTAAAAATTTCTCCTGCATCGTATTTGGAATCAGATCCCGAACATTATCATTTTCCAGTTCCTTTGTAACTTCCCTTATGGCCTTG
>ONIK01000068.1 GCA_900317865.1 uncultured Methanobrevibacter sp.
TCATTCACTGCTAATCCTATTCCGGAAAATACAAGTGATAAATAATTCTGAAAATCAAAGTTATTGTGTCTTGAATGATGTAGCTGATGATTTAACACAAAATAAATAAATGTTTTCTCTTAATGAGATTAATGGGGTTTCAGGAGTTATTCGCACCTGAAATTTCACTTTATTATTTTTTTAGAATTTAGATTATTTTTAGATGATTTTACATTTAAAAATAGAATTCTCAACAATCATTCTTTTTACTCATTAGATTACTTTTAAAAAAATAAGAAAAAGTTGGGTTAAATATGAGAGACGTTGATGAACTTAAAAAAACACCTGGATTATCATGGAAAAGATATTTGGTTCTCTTTATTGCAAATCTTATAGGAATATATTTGATTAGTTTTGGTTTTGATTTTTCCATTGCCAACTTTAATGAAGTTATTCTATTCATATTTTTTATCAGTATTTTCAATGCTATATTCTGGCCAATTCTAACAAGGCTATTCATGCCATTTTTTGTTTGGACTTTCGGAATTGCAGCTATTGCTTTAAATGGGGGAATTTTTGCATTTTTCGGTCCATTTTTTGGTGTACATATTACAGGATGGAATATAATATTAACTCCAATATTCATTGCATTGATTACACTTATTATATCAACCATATTTTCACTGGATGATGATGGAGCATATTATCAGGCAGTGTTAAGGGAAGCTCAAAAAAGAAGAAAAGGAGAAATTAAGGATTATCCTGGTGTGATAATTGTGGAAATAGATGGGCTTGCATATGATGTTTTATGTGAAGCTGTAGACAAGGGTTATATGCCTACAGTCAAGTCAATGATAAATGGCAAAACCCATACTCTTAAAAAATGGGAAACTGATTTGTCTTCACAGACCGGAGCCAGTCAGGCAGGGATACTTCATGGAAATAATGAAAATATCACTGCTTTTAGATGGATTGAAAAAGAAAATGACAATCAGATGATGCAGTGTTCTGGAGTTACAAAAGTCAAAATACTTGAAGATAGAATATCTGATGGAAACGGATTGCTTGTTGATAATGGAGCAAGCAGGTCCAACCTATTTTCAGGAGATACTGATGACGTAATATTTACTTTTAGTAAAATAACTGATTTGAAAAAACTATACAATGGCGCATGGTTTTCCATTTTTTCAAATCCAGGCAATTTCGCACGTATAGTAGTATTGCTAATTGAAGATATGATTCATGAGATATATTCTCAATTGAAACACAAAATATTAAATATCCAACCAAGAATTTCACGGGGAATAGTCTATATTCCAACAAGAGCGGGAACAAATGTATTCATGAGGGAAATCAACACCGAAACACTCATCGGAGACATGATGGTTGGAGACATTGATGTTGCTTATTCCACATATTTGGGTTATGATGAAATAGCTCACCATTCTGGAGTTAGGGATGAGGATGCATGGTTTGCCCTTAAAGGAATGGACAGGCAGATAAAACGTTTGATGGATGGAAACAAATTTTCTCCAAGAGAATATCAGTTTGTGATACAGTCCGACCATGGTCAAACCAATGGTGCAACATTCAAACAAAGATATGGGGAGTCATTTGAAGATTTTATCAAATCCCTGCTTCCTCAAGACATTGGCATGTATGCTAATATGTCTTCAAACGAAGACCATTTTGCAGAAGTATATATTCCATTTTCAGATAAAATTGATTACATTAAAAACAGAAACAAAAAAGATGAAGAAAAAGAGTTATCTGACTCCGAAGTTATTGTTCTTGCATCAGGAAATCTTGCAATGATTTATCTGACCCAATGGAATCATAGATTAACCTATGAAGAAATCAACAACATGTTTCCAGAGCTGATTCATGAAATCGTCAACAATGAATACGTAGGATTTATTTTAGTTAGATCTTCTCAAAAGGGTGACATGGCAATAGGTAAAAACGGAACATACTATCTGGATAATGATGAAATTGAAGGGGAAAATCCTCTTGAAGGCTTTGGTGACAACATTGTTCATCATTTAAAAAGAAACAGTTCATTTAAATACACTCCGGACATTTTAGTCAACAGCTTTTATGATGCTGAAAATGATGAGGTTTGTGCTTTTGAAGAGCTGGTTGGAAGCCATGGTGGAGTTGGAGGAAGCCAATCAGAACCGTTTATTTTATATCCTTCCGATTGGAATGTTCCTGATGAAGAAATTGTAGGAGCGGAAAATATCTACAAAGTACTGAAAGCAAATTTAGCCAATATTAAAAAGTCTAAAAAAGATTAATGATTCAAAAACTTCAAACAATAATGACCTTCTGCCCGTGTATAAGAATGAAGAAGGTGAAAATATTTTCATGCAATTTATGCAAAATGTCGTTTGATTATTTTGTATTTTTTGTTTGAAAGTATATTTTTATTTATTGTTTTTTTTGTTTAAATGGGTGTCATGTTTAGTTTTTAATGTATTTTTTACAAGTCATGTATAGGAATTGAAAAAATTTTGAATATTCAGCACAAATAATGTTTGGATGATTCTATGCTCAAAATTTCAAATATTGATAAATAAATGTTTAAAGTCAATGATTTTTTTAAATTATAGATATTTTTAAATAATATTTTTGTCATATTCATTATTATTGCAATTTGGAGGTGAAATCGTGCTTAGGGAAAAAATTATAGGATTATTATATATACTCTTCGGTATAATATTGATTGTTAGTCCACTGTTTTCAGCTGAATTACTTTCTATATGTATTGGTTTTTCATTAGTATGTTTAGGTTTAGCGGAAATTAGTGCAGGTATTCTTTTTATGGGCGAATTTGATAATTCTTATTCGTATTTATCTATAATTATTGGAATTCTTTCCTTGTTATTTGGTATTATGTTTATATTCTACTTAAATGCTTTAACATTCCTTGTATCTTTACAATTCTACATTATCGCAATTCTGATGATGGCATATGGAATAGTGGGAGTATTCTATTTAGATGGTAAATATAAAATTTATTCTGTAATTATTTTGATTTTAGGTCTTTTAAATGCTTTACTTGCAGCATTTTTCGCATCACAACCGATTTTAATAGCCATACTCATCGGAGTAGCATTAATTATAGAAGGAGTATTTATTCTAGTTGTTGACCGTAGTGCGACATTAATTGAAAAATATGGATAATTTTTATTAAAAGGATAATTATCCTATTTTTTTTATTTTTTTTGATATATTTTATTCTAAATATTTTATTTAAAATTATTTGAACATCTCTAAATGAATATTACCATGTTTAATTACAGTAAACTTAAATATTCATAAAAATAATATATTACTATGACTTTCATGAATAATAATGCTAATATAAAACAGTTTCAATTGATTAAATTTCTAAACGAAAATTGCAGTGATGATCATGTAATATCAAAAATTTCAATTATTCTTCGCCGAGACAAAATAGAAGCTCCTTATTATATGGATACTAAAATTAGACTGTCTTCATGTATTGATAATCCGGAAAATGGGCTTATTCATGCAATGGATTTATTAACTCATAATAGGATGTATAACTTAACTGAAGATAATTATAATGAAATCAAATCATTAATTGATGAAAATCATGAATCCGACCAGGTAAAAATTTCTAAAAAGGACAAACAGCTGAAGATAGTTTTTACCTCTAAAAATGATGATGAATTCAGGAATCTTTTTAAAAATTATCACGAACTTTTTGATAAGATAGATAATCTGGTTGATTAGAAAATTATTTCAATCAAGGTTCAGCAATTGCCAGATTCTCCATACTGATTTTCTATTCATTTTTGAAATTGCCCTTTGGGTTGGAATTTCCATCGGACAGACATCCTCACAGGATGTTGATTTAACACAGTGTGAAAAAAACCTTTTTTTTATAATTGTTTTTCATGTTTTTCAGGTGTTGTTTATCTTTTTCCTGATTGACTAGTTTTGATGCAGCAACTGCAGCCTGTGCTCCTACAAAATCATTTTTTGAAAGACAAGTTTAGAAAAATGTAATATCTAAAAGTGTCTATATAATATATATGTTATATGGAGAATTAAAATGAAATACATAAAACTTGGAAACTCAAACTTAAATGTAAGCCGTATTTGTATGGGCTGTATGGGATTCGGAGACCCTCAAAACGGAATGCATACATGGACATTACCAGAAAATGAATCAATTGAAATAATTAATAATGGATTGGATAATGGAATCAATTTCTATGATACTGCAATAGGATATCAAAATGGAACATCTGAACAGTATGTTGGAAAAGCTATTCGCGAAAATGCTTCAAGGGAAGATGTTGTTGTTGCAACAAAGTTTTTGCCACGTTCAGAAGAGGAAATTAAAAATAATGTCTCCGGTCAGGAGCATATTCACAGCTTTGTCAACAAAAGCCTTGAAAACCTTGGCCTTGACTACATTGATTTGTATATCTATCACATGTGGGATTACAATACGCCATTATATGACATTTTGGAAGGATTAAATGAGGTAATTGAAGAGGGTAAGGTTAAATATATTGGTATTTCTAATTGTTTTGCATGGCAGCTTGCAAAAGCAAATGCTTTGGCTGAAAGTGAAGGATTTGCAAAATTTGTATCAATTCAGGGTCATTACAACCTAATTTTCAGGGAAGAAGAACGTGAAATGATTCCATTGTGTAATGCAGACAATATTGCAACAACGCCATACAGTGCTCTTGCATCAGGCAGATTATCAAGACTTCCTGGTGAAGACTCCAAAAGATTAAATGAAGATTTCTATGCGAAATTGAAATATCAGTCAAGCGAAGCACAGGATGCGGAAATCATAAAACGTGTTAATGAACTGGCAGGCAATTATGATGTGTCAATGACTGAAGTTTCCCTTGCATGGCTGCTTACAAAAGTTACTTCACCTATTGTGGGAGCAACTAAAATGCATCATGTGGAAGGTGCCGTCAGTTCAGTTGACTTAAAGCTGTCTTCTGATGACATTAGCTATCTGGAGGAGCCTTATGTTGCCCATAATCTGGTTGGTGTCATGGCCGATAACAAAGTTTCAGCCGGAGATAATGAAAAAGTTTGGGCAAAGCATACAAAAAATAAGATTTAACTATATTAGTATTTTTTTAGTTAATGCCGGCAATGTCTTTTATCACTTCCCCGGCTATTATAAGCCCAGCAACAGAAGGTACAAAAGAAACGCTACCTTTCACTTTATATTTTTTATCCTGATTTATGGCATGGTCATTAGTGTTTATAGGATTTTCCTTGGAGTATACAACTTTTAATTTTTCTATGTTTCTCTTTCTAAGGTCTTTTTTCATTATTCTGGCAAGTGGACATACTGATGTTTCATAAATGTCTGCTACTTCAAGCATTGTCGGATCTAATTTGTTACCGGTTCCCATTGAAGATATAACCGGAACATTAGTTGCATCGCAGCTGCAGATAATTGCAATTTTGGCCATTATTGTATCCACGCAGTCAACAGCATATGACAAATCCTCTGTAATGATGTCTATTTCTGAATCTGCCAGATAAAATTCCTTATATGTCTCAACATTTGCATCAGGATTAATATCCAGAATTCTTTCCTTCATCAAATCGACCTTATATTTGCCGACTGTTTTTTCCGTTGCAATCAGTTGTCTGTTAATGTTAGTTTCATCTGTTTTGTCATAGTCTATGAGAATAAAATTGCCTACTCCACTTCTGGCAAGTCCTTCACAAACAAAAGATCCTACACCACCAAGACCGAAAACAGCAACTGTAGCATTCTTTAATTTTTCCATTCCATCATTTCCAATTAACATTTCTGTTCTTGAAAACTTTTTCTCCATTCTGCTCACCAAAAAATTTAATTCAATTCAATTTATTATATAATAATTGAAGTCAAAACATTAAAAACTTAATGGAAAAAATCTTTAAATGAGGATTTTTAATGATAATAGATACACATTGCCACATTTATTATAGTGAAATGGATAATGCAGAGGAAATAATAAGGCAAGCTGCAGAAAATGATATATGCATAATACTGAATGGAACTGATCCTTCAAGCAATAGGGAAGTGCTGGAACTGTCTGCCAAATATGAAAATGTCTATGCTGCTTTAGGATATTTCTATTCTTTTGCAGATGAAATAACCGATGAGGACATTTCTTTATTGGACAGCCAGCTTACAAATGATAAGGTAATTGCTGTAGGTGAAATCGGTATTGACTATTACCATACAAAAGATAATGCAGATAAGCAAAAGGAACTCTTTGAAAAAATGATTGGTCTTGCTCAAAAACACGATTTGCCAGTTATAGTCCATTCAAGAAAAGCAATACAGGACACATTTGACATATTGAAAAAACATGACGTGGTAGGCTCTCTTCACTGCTATCAGGGTTCAGGAGAAATGGCACGTGAATTTATTAAATTAGGCTTCTATATAGGAATAGGTGGCCCAGTTACCCATAAAAACAATAAAAAAATAAGAAAAATGCTCAAAAAAATAGATATTAACCATATTCTTGTAGAAACTGATTCCCCATATTTGACTCCTGAAGAAAAAAGGGGAGAAAAGAATACTTCATTAAACCTGAAGTATATTATACGAAAAATTGCAGAGGAATTGGATATTGAAGAGGATAAGGTTATTGAGATAACTACAGATAATGCAAAAAGATTATTTAATATATAATTTCAGTATGGTTTTTAATAATATTGTTTTAAGTGTTGATGTGAATTTAATATGGATAAATCTATGATTTTGTTTATTCTGTCTTTTCATTTGGTTCTGGAATCAAAATTTCTAAATCAAAATCTTTTTTTCATTGATTAGTGATGTTAAAGGCAGTGTTTTGTAAGATGTTAATGAACTAAGCTATATTTAATACAACAGAATGCAATGAATCATTTAAAATATTAATCCATATTATCTTTTTTTTGAAAATTTATATAAAACAGTTTTCAAATTAAACTATATGAATGAAAATCTTTATGGAATGTTTGATAAGGTTTTACTTTCTGAATTTTCAATTAGTGGAGACGACTCAAAAAAGACAATAGAGTTAGGAAAAGATGCTGAATATGGGAAAATGGAAACCTACTCCTTATTTGATGGAATCATCATTGCTTTTATAGACATTATTATTGACAATAGTGATAATGTATTTTTTGAGGATAAACTTCCTTCCCGTTTACTTCAAATAAATCATTGTGCTGGAGGCAGGTACTCCTATGCAGTGGGGGATGATAAAATTATTTACTTTGGAAAGGGGGATTTGTGTGTTAGTATTTATGACATATCAAAAACAACTTCCGATTTTCCTTTAGGTTATTATGAAGGATTTGAGATTTTCATTGATGTTGATGTTGCAAATGAACGTATTAAAGAACTCATTCCCAATTTTGATTTAATTGAGTTATATGAAAGTTTAGAAAAATCCAATGGTTATAGATTACTCAGAGCAAATGAGAAAATTGATCATGTGATTGGTGAGTTATATCATGTTGATGAGCGAATTAAAGAGCCTTACTTTAAATTAAAATGCTTGGAATTATTGCTGTTTTTTTCTATAGCTAGTGAATCTAGAATCGAATCAATTTCTCTTTCTAAAAAACAGGTTGACATAATAGAAAATGTTAAAAATGATTTGATTAATGATTTGGAAAGTAAAATAACAATAGATGATTTGGCTGGTAAATATGGTATAAGTAAAACAACATTGAAGAATTGCTTTAAGGAAGTTTATGGAAAACCTATTTTTAAATGGAGAAAAGAGTATAAGCTCGATTATGCCTGTTGGCTGATTGAAGATGGTGAGTTAAGTATCACTGAAATCTCTAAAAAAGTAGGATATGCTTCACCTTCAAAGTTTAGTCAGGCATTTAAGGAATATGTAGGCTGCACACCATCAGAATACAAAAATTAATTTTGTCTTTTTGGTATACTTTTGTCTTTTTAGTTCAAATATATTTATATACTTTTTTTAAAATAATTTATATTGAAAATAAGGTATATCTAATTATTTTTTTTCATAATACTTTTAAAATTGTTCTTTTAATTATTTTTAAGATATTTTAGAGTATTGTCTTTTCAGACTTAATTTAAATTTTTAGGTATGCCTAAATTTTAATTATATTGTTTTTTCGTGGTGGTTTTTTTAATACGAAAATTCAAAAATAAGTTTAGTCGAAAAGTTTAAACATAATAATAGTGGAGGCTAATGATATGGCAGATAAAATTGCTTTGGCACCATGCAACGGCATGAGTCCCAATGGATTGGTATCGCGTGTAGCGGTTGGAGACTGCAGAAGCGAACATGAAAATGTAATATCCATTTGTATGGGTTCAACTTCAGCCGATATTGAAGGAAAGAATGATGAAATGCTTAAAAAGTATCCTATAATTGCAGTAAACGGCTGTCCTAACGGATGCGTTAACAAGATTTTAAAAAATAAGGGAATTGATGTGGCTGCAACAATTGCAGTTAATGAAGTTTTAGATAACTGTGAAGTATCTGCAAAGGACCCTTTCAGATTAGATGATGAAGCTGAAGAATGTGTAGAAATAATTAAGGAAAAATTAAATAAAACGGTAGATGAATTGTTGTGATATCATTAATAAATATGAAGTATAATATTATAAATTATGAATGTGGTAGTTATTAATGCAAGCCCAAGAAAAAAGGGCAAACACGGCACAGTTATGTAAAAAGGTAGCTGATGGTGCAATGGATAATGGTGCCGATGTAGAATACTTTGATTTGTAGGAGAGATGATTTGAAAGAAATTCTTAAGACATGCCTTAATGCAGATGCAATAGTTTTGGGAACTCCAATCTATTACGGCTCAATATCATCTTATGCTCAGGCATTTTTGGAAAGATTGCTTTTTGCAGCAGATACATATTTGATTGACGAAGACGGTAATCGTGTTTCTAAAATTAAAAAAGAAGTTAAAACAGCTATGATCTATACAATGAATGTTCCAAAGGAAATGGATTATTTCAATGGTGAAGATCAATTAGCTATTATGAGAGGTTATCTGTCTGCTATTTTTGGAGAATGTGAAGCGCTGTATGCTTATGATACAAAGCAGTTCAAACAGTATTCCGCTTATGTGAATAATATGTTTGATGCGGAACATAAGGAAGAAAGCGAAAAAATTCAATTTCCAAAAGACTTGGAAAAAGCCTATAAATTAGGTCAAAGAATATCAGGTTAAAAGGGTATTTAGTTATCCCATTTGCTCAAATACCATTTTCCGTTAACTTTTTCCATGGTCTGCTCTGAATGCAGAGTCCATGTTCCCTTAATGCTGTATACTTTCGCATCTAGAGTCACATCCGCTTTTAAAACAGCTTTGTGATCACCAATGGTAATTGTGGGATTGTCGATAATTGACTTGTAGTAATTAAGGGTCCCATCCATTATTTCATCGATATATTCCTCTTTTGTTTGTGTTTTGCCGGACATGTGCGTAAGTGTATAGTTGTCCTGCATAAGCTCATTTAGTTTTTCTGAATCCTTTTCAATCATTGCCTTTTGAAATTCAACAAATCTGTTTAAGACTTCTTTCTGTTCTTGAGTCAATTCCTTTTCATTGATTATTGATACATTCATTGATAACAGAACCTTATTCAGAAAATTTACTTTCATCTAATGTTTTTACGACTTTTGCAGGAATGCCCACTACAACAGCATAATCGGGAACGTCTTTTGTCACGATTGCTCCCGCTCCGACAATTGCATACTTTCCAATGGTGACTCCAGGTAAAATTGTTGCTCCAGCACCAATCCATGCTCCTTTCCTGATAATGATTTCTTCACATGTTAGGATTTGCCTTTTGTATTCGTCATGGTTGTTTGATAAAAGCTGTACGTTTCCGGCTATCATAACATCATCTTCTATTGTAATTCCGCCTCTTGCCATTGCCAGGCAGTTATTGTTGATAAAGACATTGTTTCCAATTTTAATTTTATCAAATACTGCGCCTGCAAAGGGTGTTGTAATAGTACTGTTTTCACCGATATTGTTGTCAAGTAGTTCATTGAGGAGTGCAGTATATTCTTCTGTCATCGGTTCAGTGTGGTTTAATTTAAACAATAGTTTTGATTGTTTAAACATCAATTCTTGTTCTTCTTGTGTAATTTTATCTAAATCTACTCGTTCCATATTATCTTCTCTTTTTATTGTAATTAATGTGAAAATTTCTATTTAATTTTTCATTGAATAAATAATTGACCGTATAACCGTTATCAAACAGCAAATACTTATTGCAAATGGATAACCTAAAAAGGCAAGTATCAAACCCAAAATAAAAATTATGGACGGGATAACTAATGCATTTTTAATTTCCAGGGCATTTGATAGAGATTCCTTGTCAGGATTAATCTCAATTAATGATTTTGCCATCCAGAATAGTATGATATTAATCAGAATGAAATCCAAACCGTATAGCATTTCAGCAATTAATGAAAATGGATTATTGGCAACAAATGTTGTCAAATAGGGAATTAAGGAAATAATCAACAGCAAAAGAATATTCTGCCAGATTATTTTTGGGTTTATGCGTTCGACATTATTATAAATTATATGATGATACTGTCAGATATTTGTACAAACTAAAAAACTTATCAGATAAGCAAAATATGAAGTTTTAAGTGCTAAAATAGATTGTATTGATGCAGTGGCAGGTTGCGGTAATTCTAAGACTAAAACTGTTACAATGATTGCGATTATTGCATCATAAAATGCTTCTAACCTGTTTGTTGTCATATAGTTGCTGTTCATAGTATCATCTTTAATGAAATCAATTAATTTTTCTATATTACTAAATTATATTATTTTCAATGTTCATATATTTTAACATGTACAAGGATATGATAATTGTCAGAGGGGCAAAAGTTCATAATTTAAAAAATATTGATGTTGACATTCCTCTTGGAAAGATTGTAGCTATCAGTGGAGTTTCAGGCTCAGGAAAATCTTCACTGGCTTTGGGAGTATTGTATTCGGAAGGATCAAGGAGATATCTGGATGCCCTTTCAACTTATACCCGAAGAAGAATATCTCAGGTTGAAAAGGCCAAGGTTGACTTAATCCAGTATGTTCCCGCAGCCCTGGCACTGAATCAGAGGCCGAATATTCCAAATATCAGATCCACTTTCGGAACTTCAACTGAACTTTTAAATTCCTTAAGATTATTGTATTCAAGATGCGGTAACTATACCTGTCCAAATGGGCATTTGCAGGAACCTACATTAAATGTGGCCCGTGAACTTCCGCTTAAATGTCCTCAGTGCGGTGAGGAATTCTATGGATTGGGGGCTGAGGAATATGCATTCAACTCAGACGGTGCATGCTCTTCCTGCAGCGGAACTGGGATAGTACGGGATGTGGACAGCACCAAACTGATATCTGATGAGGATAAAACTCTTGAAGAAGGTGCAGTTGATGCCTGGAACCAGTTCGGTATATCATGGATGTATCATGTAGCCGGAGAGCTTGGCGTCAGGCTGGATGTTCCCTTTAAGGATTTGACTGACGAAGAAAAGGATATAGTTTACAATGGTCCTTCAGTTAAAAAATACATTAATATTCCTTCTAAAAACGGCAAGTTATTTGAACTTAATGCAGAGTATAGAAATGCTCATAAAGCTATTGAAGAAGCTCTAAAAAAAGCTAAAACCGAAAAGGGATTAAATAAAATCAACAAATTCTTAACTACAAAGAAATGTGGGCAATGTAATGGAACCAGACTTAATTTAAAAGCTAATCAGACTCTTTTTGGAGGTAAAACCTTATCGCAAACATGCGAAATGAATCTTCAGCAGCTGGTTTCATGGCTTCCTGAAGTCATTGCTGATCTGCCTGATGAAGTTCGAGAAATGGCTGAAGCAATAATTGAAGAATTCATGGACAATGCCTGTATACTGCTTGATTTGGGTTTAAGCTATATTTCACTTGACAGGCCTTCAAATACCCTATCAACAGGTGAACTTCAAAGAGTTCAGCTTGCAAAAACATTGAGAAATCATACAACTGGAGTATTGTATGTTCTGGACGAACCTTCAATAGGTCTTCACCCAAATAATGTGGAAGGGTTGATTACAGTAATTAAACGTCTGATTGATGATGGAAATTCAATTATTCTGGTTGACCATGACACTAAAATATTGAACATAGCAGATTACATGATTGAACTGGGTCCGACTGCAGGAGCAGACGGCGGAAACATTATTTCAAGGGGATCATTGGATGAAATCAAAGTTAGTAAATCATCACAGATAGCGCCATTTTTAACAAATTCTGAAAATGTTATCATAAGAAATAAATCTGGTGAAATCTTTGAAAATGGAGCTATTGAAATTAAAACCCGTAAAATTCACAATGTTAAGGAAATGAATGTTCAGATTCCAAAAGGCAAACTGACAGTTGTAAGTGGAGTTTCGGGAAGTGGAAAAACAACGCTTCTTTTGGAAGCATTGTATCCTGGCGTCAAATCTTCTATTGATGGTGATGAGTTGCCTGAAGGTGTTCGTGATATTGATTGCAGTGGCATTAAAAAAATTGAGCTGATTGACAGTGTTCCGATTGGAAAGAATGTAAGAAGTACTGTCGGAACATATTCAAAAGTGCTGGATGATTTAAGAAGAGAGTTCTCCAAATTGTCTGATGAATATAAAACCGCTGATTTTTCATACAATACTGGAAAATTGAGGTGTGGAACCTGCAATGGTACAGGCAGTGTAAATATGGATGTGCAGTTCCTGCCTGATGTGGAAATGACGTGTCCTGACTGTGACGGTTCAAGGTATAATGAAAACATTGAAAAAACTAAATTCAATGGTCTTTCTCTTGCAGATATTATGTCTTTAACTGTTGATGAAGCTTTGGAAGAGCTGTTTGAACTCAAAAAGGTTACTGCTAAATTACAGAAGCTTTCTGATTTGGGACTGGGTTATCTGACATTGGGGGAAGCTACTCCAAGCCTTTCCGGTGGTGAAGCCCAAAGACTTAAGCTTGCTTCTGAAATTGGAAAATCACAAAAGAATTCTGTTTTCATATTTGATGAACCTACGATAGGTCTGCATCCGTTGGATGTCAAGGTTTTGATAGGCGTATTTGATAATCTGATTGATAATGGAGCAACGATTGTTGTAATTGAGCATGATCTGGACTTGATAGCCAATGCGGATTATATCATTGATATTGGAATTGATGATGAATTGAATGGCGGTGAAATATTGGCTGCTGGCAGTTTGGATGATGTTATAAATTCCAAAAACAGCTTGACTGGAAAATATTTATCTGAAAAATTCATGAAAACATTAAATAAAAAGTAAAATATATAATTAATTGATTCGTTAGATGTGATTTTTATGAACGAATTTTTAAAAGATGAGTTGTCCGGCTGGAAAAGCTGGGAAATCGGTTGGCTGTTAATAGCCACGATTGGCATTACGATTATAACTGTTGCTTTAGGTGAAGACTATTTGGGTCTTATTGCTGCAGTAACTGGAATAATATGTGTTATTTTTGCAGGAAAGGGCAAACGGTTAACTTATTTTTTTGCCATAATTCATATTATTACTTATGCACTCATTGCATATAACGCCAGATACTATGGAATTTTAATGTTAAATGTTCTGTATTACCTGCCGATGCAGTTTTACGGATTCTATGTCTGGCAGAAGAATATGAATCCTGATACAAAGGAAGTCTATAAAAAGAGTTTGTCCCGGAAAAATACAGCAATACTTCTAGTTTTAGTGTTTG
>ONIK01000092.1 GCA_900317865.1 uncultured Methanobrevibacter sp.
GTTTTTTGACGTTTATAACCTACGACCAGACAAATCAAGCACAAAATAATTAAAACAATACCTAATGCAACATTATCCTTAATTGTTTTAACAACATCACTTAATTCATAGGCATTTTTACTTGTGGATGAATCAGTTCCTCCAGAATTAGACTCACCAGCACTTGAACTAGAAGCAGCACTGGAATCTGATGATTCCGTTGACTTGGATTCACCAATTGCAGCATCAGAACCCGTTACGGACGGACCTGATGATGTCTGATTTGTAGCCTGTGATCTTCCGCCATAGGACTGAACATTATTTTCGCCCCCTTCAGTATTGGAATTCACATAAGCAACAAGCAATTCCCTAAGGTTCAATCCGGAATTTTGCGTACTGTTTCCATTGGCCGGATTAATAGGATTACTTGACTGCTGATTATTGGAAGGAGTTCTTGGATGATAATTATAATCCACCACATAACCGTTGTCTCCGTCCGGAGTGTCTGGAAGCTCAACATATTCAGTTTTGTCCTCACTTGAAGAATTGGTCTCGGTTGAATTATCTACAGTGTTTTGTGAATCACCAGGTAAAATCATTCCATCAGGAATATCTCTAGGTTTAGGATTGACTGATGGTGAATCGCCACCTCCCGTGATATTTCCCTGTTGAGGACTGACTGATGACGAATTTCCTCCAGTGTTGCTTCCATTAGAAGGAACAGTGCTTGATGAATTTCCTTCACCAGCATCCGGAATGGAAGGGCCCACAGGACCGGCAGGGACATCACTATCTTCATCCTCCTGATAATTTGCAGCCGCACCTCCGTTTGTATGGTGGCGAATTGTATCGTTTCTTATAAGAGGATTGAAGTTTGGAATATCAAAAATTCTTTCGCCGGCAATTCCTGATGCGTCAATGATATTTGAAAGATTCCTGTCATTTTCTACTGCAGTATAGTTGAAAACATAACCGCTGTCAATGTCATTTGCCCTTTGGGCATTATAATCAAATTCATTGAAAACCAAATTATTGTAAGACATTTCTCTTTCATGAACTCCATCACCCTTTTTATACCCATTATGACCATCTTCAATATCATCCTGATATGAAATTAAAGTATTATGAGTTATAGTGGAGTTAACAGCACTTTCAAGATAAACTGAATAGAATCCATCACTCAAAACGGTATTGTTAATAATGTCAAAACTATGGTCGCCAGGTGAAGATTGGGAATAACTTATTCCATATATATTGGTGTTTTCATCAACATCCCCAGTACTGTGAACTTCAATCAGATTATTCATGATAATGTCATTTGAGTCCTGTCCTTCAATACCTGCAACCAAAGCCCAACTGTCTTCACCAGCAAGACCAGTAATATTAATTCTATTGTACATAATATAGAGTGCAGTATTTCCTCCGGAATTTGATGAATATATTCCGATATTTGGACCATTAGATACACTGCACAAATCATTGTAAACAATTGTTACATTACTTAAGGGTCCGGTTAGCTGAATTGGATAAGCAGCACCTGCAGAAAGTCTTCCCCCAGTTGTATTAATGGAAATATCATTATTGGCTACGGTTAAATTGGCCAGAGAATAAATATCCAATCCATACAGGTAATTGTCAACACCACGATATGTGAAAAAGTCCGTCATTTCAAATGAATTGTTTAAAATAAACGCATTATTGCTTCCCCACATGAAGAAACAGTCCAGTGTTGGAAAACCGAATGACCTGCCGATTGCATCACAGGTAACGTCATTGCCTATGAAAAGCAAATCATCACAGTAAATTGCACTGACAGCTAAAGAATAATCGGAATCTGATGCAACTCTGCCCGTATTAAAATTAATGCCTCTTAAAACCAGTTTGGTGTTGATTGTATTGTTGTAAACAATTGCATTTCTGGAATAATCCATTCTTAAAGCATAATTATAGACATCCGCATTATAATTTTGACCTGTGAAATTGATTGTTGAATTGAATATTGTCAGATTGTCAACAGGATGCCTGGAAGTCCCTGATGAGTAGATTCCATAAGCTGTAGTATCCTCCAAAGCAATGCAGTCGATATTGATATTATTTAAAGCCACATTATCTGCCCTGACTAAAATCGCTGCAAATTCATTATCATAAAATGAATCATTTAAAACAAAGGACAGGTTAGACAAAACAACGTCACTTCCAGCCACATCCAAAACAGTGTTGATGAAAAGACTATTTTTACCGTCAATAGTCACGTTTCTTTGGGAAATCGTCAGAACCCCCAAATTATTAAATTCGCCGCTGAACGTCAAATTACAATTTGAATAATTGGAAGCCAGAACACCATTAGGGAAGTATTTATTAATATTTTCCGATGTGACATTGAAATCATCTTCAAAATACAGATCAGGAATATCAGGCTCTTCAGCATTTTCAACGTCACTAATAACCGCCGAATTACCTGCATCATCTGCCGCAGATACATTAGCAATCATCAAGACCAATATGAATAAACCCAATAACAACTTTTTAATATTTTCACCTCCCTTTACGATTGATAATAACACTAGTACCAATGAAAAAGGTAAAAGATATTTTAAGTTATGTAAAAAATTGTTTATAAAATTAATGCCTATCAGTGAAGCTAAAGTATCCAAAAATCCATCTCAGATTAAACTTTTCCTGCAGTGATTTTAAAAAAAAAGACTGCATATTAATGCAATTCAAACAAATCAATTTCATCAAATAATTTAAACCCTTTATCCAATGACAAAACCACATCAAGATTTGAATAATTTAAAATAATTATGCTGGAGCAGTCCACAAAGCTTACTCTGAAAGCATTCTGATTATATTTTTGAAATATGTTGAATACCTTTTCATTGTAATCTTCAATATCATATTCATTGACAATGATGAAATTATCATTCAAATAGAAATATGCTGTTTCAACCAATTGTATATTTTTTGTTTTTTTCATTAAGACCGTGATTATTTCTGTTAATATAGCATTGGTAATGTAACATTCATTTTCATCAATCAGATATGCATACTTTTTTGTTAATTCATGATTAGAATCATTTTTCCGAAACAATGAAATAATAAATGACGTATCAACGAATATTTTGCTCATCCATACACTTCCTTATCAATGTCCCAATCTTCACCGTCATCTTCAATCATTCCAATGATGTCATCAGTAGTGATTTTTTCCCTATGAAATTTTGATATTCCGTCAGCAGACAAACCTCTGCTTATATAATCATTGACCAGTTCATTAATTCCCTGTTTTTTTACATCACTCATTAAAGCAAGCTTCTCCATCAAATCATCTTCAATAACTATTAATTCTGAATTATTCTGTTTATTGCGTTCAACCGCATCAAACAAGAATTGATGTATTATTTCAGTTTGTGTGGTTTCATTTTCAAAAGCTATTCTTTTCAATTCCTTCAGCAGATCCGCATCGAAATTAAAGCTAGTTTTTTTTATGTTGCTATTCATAGAATTAATTTTAACACCACCTTTAATTAGCATTATATTTTTAATATTATAAATATGTAAGGTTATATTCATTTACCTACATTTAACATAAATACATATATATTAACCAAAAACCAAAATTATAAATAATTAAATTTATAGGAATTTATTAACATGTCAAGTAAAAAAAGATTATTCGGAACATTTGGAGTTAGAAGAACTGCAAACGATGTATTAACCCCTGAATTTGCATCAAGACTGGCTGCATGTTATGGAACTCAAATTCAAGGAACAGTTGCAGTCGGCGGAGATACAAGAACAACAAGCCCTATGTTAATGGAAGCCGTAAAGGCAGGTCTTTTATCATCAGGATGTGACGTTGTGGATTTAGGAATACTCCCTACGCCAGGTGTCCAATATGCCGTTCGCAAATACTACGATGGTGGAGTAATGATTACCGCTTCACATAACCCTCCAAAATACAATGGAATTAAATTTTTAGATGAATATGGTATTGGAATTCCTGATGAAATGGATTTGGCCATTGAAGAATTATACTTTGACGGCGAACCTAAAAGAGCAGAATGGTTTGAAATTGGTCAGGTTTACCGCAATGACAAAATCATTGATGAATACATTGATGAAGCAATATCAAAAGTTGATGCTGATGCAATCAGAGAAGCTAATTTGAAAGTGGTTGTTGATTGCGGATCCGGTGCCGGCGCCTACACTGCACCATACCTAATCCGTAAATTGGGCTGTGAAGTAACCACCCTCAACTGTCAGGCGGACGGAGCATTTCCAGGACGTGACCCTGAGCCAATTGAAGAAAACCTTCAGGAACTGATTGGCGTTGTAAAAGAATTAGGTGCAGACATCGGCCTTGCACATGACGGAGATGCTGACAGAACAATCTGTATTGACGAGAAAGGAAACTTCGTTTTGGGAGATAAAACATTCACTCTTGTTGAAAAGCAGATGCTTAAGGAAAATGATGGAGGAATCATTGTGACTACCGTTGCGACTTCACAGGCAATTTATGACATAGCCGAAGAATACAACGGCGAAGTGATAGCTACTGCTGTAGGAGATTTGCTTGTAGCACGTGAACTGCATGAAAAAGACGGACTCTTTGGTGGAGAGGAAAACGGCGGTTTGATTTTCCCGGACTTTGTCTATGGAAGAGACGCTGTTATGACTGTTGCCAAAATCTTAGAAACCCTGGCTTTAGAGAAAAAACCGTTATCCGAATTGGTGGCAGAGCTTCCTGTTTATTATGCAAGCAAAACCAAAATCGAATGTGCTGATGACTTAAAACAAAGCGTTATGGACAGTATTGCTGAAGAAATCAAGACAACAACCGATTTCAAATTGGATTTAACTGATGGTGTTAAAATCCTAAAAGAAGATGGGTGGGTTATTATCAGACCTTCAGGTACCGAACCTATTTTCAGATGCTTTGCTGAAAGTGACTCACAGGAAAAAGCCGATGAAATGACTGAATGGGGTCTCGGTTTAATTAAAAAATACAAAGGATAGTTGAAGTATCACTACTTCAATAATTTTACTTTTTTTATAAACAAATCTTAATAAAAATCAATGCCCCAATGTGGAATTAAAAAAATAACCCCACAAAATACCCCCAGACATTGATTTAGATTATCATGTATTTTTTTAGTGAAAAAATCACCAAAAAGAATTCTAAAAAAATTTTTAATAATATTATGGCAAAATATTTAAACATTGATATAATGAAAAAACTGAAATTTAGTAAAAAAAGCATATAAAATCAATGCCCTAATGTGGAATTAAAAAAAATAACCCCACAAAACACCCGTAGGCATTGATTAATTCATCAAGTGTTTTTAGTGAAAAAATCACCAAAAAGAATTTTAAAAAAATTCTTTAATAATAATATGGCAAACCAAATATATAAACATTATTTTTTATTGTGTGAAAAGCATTAACTATAACCAATTTCAGAAAATAGAAACAATCCTCCTTTGAAATAATGAAATAATACGGGCGTATAATCTCATGAAATTTCATCATCAACAAATTACAATTAACACTTAACACAACACAAATGGAAATGAAAAATAGATTAAAGTATTAAATCATAGATTTTAAAATCAATATGAATAATACAATTAAGAACTTCAAAAAAAATAATTGAAGAAATCTTAATTACTATCGTAACTGACAGCTTCAAATCCAAAAGTTTCACCCCCAACACCAGATGAATTATTAGCAGAATATCAAAAACAATGCAAAAATATCCATGAAAATATGAATTATTAAACATTGTTAAAATATCCTTCCTAATTATTGAGGATTATTTCCATGTAAAATATTAAATTACAAAATATCTAAAAGGTTTTAAGCTAAAATAAGTGATAAAAATTGTTTTTAAAAGAAAAAATTGCTTTAAAATAAAAAAATTTACTTTAAAAGGTAACATCATCAGAAGTTTTCCAAACATTCCTCTTTCAGGAAAAATGCATC
>ONIK01000069.1 GCA_900317865.1 uncultured Methanobrevibacter sp.
AAGCTGGTGTCCAATCCAAGTCCTCATATGAGCGGAGTCTCTAACAGTCTCTTTTCCAGAATATGTTTCAAGCAAATTAATCTCATTATTATCACCATATACTGCGAAACCATTTTTTTCTGCAAGACTAAATAATTCTTTAGATATAATATAATCATCATATTCAGATAAGTATTCTAAAGAATATTCATTACCAAATACAGATACTTTGTCAGTTGGCAACATCACTGCAGCATACTGATGTCCAGTATACATCTCCACATACCATGCTTCTCTCTGATCAGCAATAATAGCAATATTGGTCTCACTGCTACCATATTCATCGATGATTCCCAAAAGAACATCCACACCTTCTCTAGCTGTTTTACTCTGACAAATCACAAGATCATTAGCCGCATCTTCACAAAGACCTGTGTCTACTAAGGGATCAGCTTTTAATGCAGCGTCATTTGAATATGCTGTAACAGACATGGACATGGCTACTCCATATTCATTAGTGCAGGCAGCTGCATCAGAACATCCATAATCTAAATTAGCTACTGTACCATTCATAAATGGTGTCGCAGTGTATTTATAAGTAGTTTCCGGAATCTCTACCTGTACTGATCCATCAATATCTACAGGCATAGTCCGTCCAGATTCATTCTCAACTGCAGGAGTTACTGTGACATGATTTCCCCAAACACCAGGTGAATCATTTGTTCTGGCAACAATTATTGAACCATCATCACTAACATCCTGACCTACATATACTCCTGTACATGCTGCACAGGCCTGCATGCTACACAACAACACAGCAAATAAAATTAGAATTATCAATTTTTTGGATAAATATTTTATCTTCACATTAAATCCTCCATAAACAATCAAGATTATATATTTCATAAAATAGCGATTAATAAACAGGAAAATATAATCTTTTTTATTATTTATTGAATAGTTTATTTCTAATTAATAATAAAATTTTTGAAAAGAATTTGAATGTATGCAACTATTTTTTCAAAAAATCTTAAAACATCACCATAAATAATTTAATATGTTTATCATTTAAAAAAAAAGAAATATATAATAAAATTCATCTTCTGATGAATTAAATATATGATTTTAATCTCTCAATGCATCTGCAATGCTTTTTGCAATAGAAACACGTGAAGTATCGGAAGAAAGACTGTTTGTACCTATGATTTTTTCTGCACCTGCAGCATAAATTCTAACGGCACCGTTGTTTGTTAGAATTGGGTGTACACAGCATACGTCAACCTTGCTTGCACCATACTGTTTTAAAATGTTAATTGCATTGACAATAGTTCCTCCGGTAGCAATGATATCATCTATAATAACTGCATGCTTGCCTTTTACTGAATCAACATTTACAGTATTTTCACTTTCACTGTCGCATCTAACATCAACAATTCTTGTTTCTACTTTATCCGGCCCTAAACGGACTTTAGATAAATATGTGCAATCACAGTCAATGATTTCAGACATTTCCTGTGCAAAACCATAGGCACCCTTATCCGGAGCAATAATCAAAGGTTTTTCATCGGTTTTCTTGAAATATTTCTTATTCAAATATTCGGCTATTGCAGGCATTGCTGAAATGTTTTGTGCTTTAATGTTGAAGAAGTTTAAAACACATTCTTCATGAATGTTAAATGTAATGAATTCATCAGCACCAGCAGATTCAATCAACTGACAGATGATTTTAGCAGAAATAGCTTCACCGTCATTAAATCTTCTTTCCTGTCTGGCATATCCCATATAAGGAACAACTGCACGAACCTTTTTGGCACCGAGTTCCTTAACAGTGGAAATTAAAAATATTAACTCCATTAAATTTTCATCCTGAGGAAAACCAGTAGATTGAATAATAGTTACTTCATCTTCGATTCTTCCATCAATACGTAAATATTTTTCCCCATCAGGAAATTTCTTTATTTCAACATAACATAATTCTTCCCCTAACTCCTTAGCAACATGAGCCGCTAAATCCTGAGAAGCTGAACCACCTATAATCATAGTATCACCAAAATTTTTATACAATAATATAATATGAATTTTAAATAATAAAAAAGTTAAGTATGAAATTAATGCAACATTACATAGAATGATAAGGAAACACCAATAAGAGAAATGATCAATTGAATATAACCATGCTTTTTAATTGCATTAATTGGAGCTTGAATCAGGTAAAACGGTAAAAAAAATCCAAAGAATGTAAGAATACCAACCGGAGAAATATTGCTTTTTTGTTAATTCTAGGCTCCCCTTTTATTACCTGAACATTTGCAGGCTGAAACCCTTTAAGTAAAGGAGTGCCACATTTAGCACAAAAACGATAATCATCCTGATTTTCATATTCACAATTAGAACAAATTCTTGTCATCAATAATTAATTAATCATTAAAAATATTTAAAAGTTATTTTTTTACCAAATTAAAAGGACATGATTAAAACTTAACATACCTGAAAATCTAAAAAAAATAAAAAAAAGAGTTAATAAGTTTTATATGCATCATATGCAGCATATAATGAATATATACCTATTATAATATGTCCGATAATTCCAAGACCGAGTAAAAAGAATCCAATTCTAAGAATTACATATATTACAAACATTATTATTCCTTTTTTCTTATATCCATTTATTCCCTGACCTAAACCGGGAATAATAAATGAAAGAATCGCATTAACAACTGCATCCCATTCCATCATATCACCTAAAAAATCATTTGAAAGAATATAAAAGTTATCTTTATACTCTGTTTAAATATTACTAAAAATAACTATTTAAAATATTCCCTAAATGTAAAATACTTTAGACAAATCACTAAAATAATATTATCAACTTATCCCCATATTATCTAATAGAATATATTTTTAAAGATATCACGAGGTTTTTTCATGAAGGTTAAAGACGGAATAATCGGATTAATAATTGGTGACGCATTGGGTGTTCCTGTTGAATTTACTTCCAGAGAAGCATTGAAAGAAGACCCTGTAACTGATATGAGAGGTTACGGAACTTACAATATGCCCCCAGGAACATGGTCTGATGATTCAGCACTGGCAATAGCTACAATGGCAAGTATTGTAAATAAACAGGCTATCGATTATGAAGACATGATGAAGGAATTTGTTGCATGGATGAAAGATGGAAAATACATGCAGTACCATGATACTTTTGATTGCGGAATAACGACAGCTTCAGGAATCTACAACTACATTAATGGGATTGAACCCATTAACTGTGGCGAAACCAGTGAACGTGACAACGGAAACGGTTCCCTAATGAGAATATTGCCTCTTGCATTTATTCCGGATATCGATTATGAAAGCATTGAAAATGTATCAGGATTAACCCATGGCCATATAAGATCCAAAATTTCATGCGTTTTTTATATCGAAATAGCCAGGTCTATGCTTGAAAACGATTTGACAATCAATGAACATATTGATTTAGCAAGCAATAAAATTAAAGAATATTATAAGGATTCTGGTGAATTACATCATTTCAATAGAATCTTCAATGATAATTTAAACGATGAGGATACAATAAGCAGCAAAGGATATGTCATTGCCACATTTGAAAGTGTAATTTATTCACTTAAAACTACAGATAACTATAGGGATGCTGTCCTAAGAGCAGTTAATCTAGGTAGAGATACAGATACTGTTGCCGCAATTTGCGGAGGATTGGCAGGAATTTATTACGGATATGATGCAATACCTATACATTGGATTGAATCAATTCCTAAAATTGATGAGGTACTTGAATTATGTGAAAGATACGAGGCGTATTGTGATGGATGTTTATGAAACTATCAAAAATATAAGAGCTAAATGTGATATTTATGTAGCTCCAGATTTGGTCGCCACAATCATTGATGAAAACAACTACATGGGAATCAACAATATATCAGAAATTGAAGGATATGGCATCACAAAAGATGATTCATATGAAGATAAGTTCATGAAAATACTGAAAGAGGAAAATATCTTCATCAGCTGTGGAATGCTTGCATTCATCCCAATGATTAACGAATGTGATATCTTTTCTGTTGTTGACGATACAATCAAAATCACACAGGAAGAGTACGATGAAAATGCGGATGAAAATGAAGTCTATTTTGGAATTTTAATTGAAAAGAATTCTTCCAACTACATAATTGGAATGATTGATTTGTGCAACTGCAAAGTAGAATCAGGTTTTAGGGAGATTAAAAAGAGCGATGATGGATTATACAAAAAAATAGCTGAGATAATTAATGAAATGATTATCTCCTAATTAATTTTTGCTTTATACTTTCCCACATTGCCTGTTCTTCACCGCAACCGGTCATTATAACATAATCGTAATTTGATTCAACAGCAAGTTCATACAGCTTGTTAATCCTTTTTGTCATTTCATCATAACTCAACGGATAAAATTCAGCATCAGGATATTCCTTTTTAATGATATTGTAGTATTCTTCAGCTTTTTCTATTGATTTTCTTCCAGGAACCACAATTACATGAGCCGGATTGAGTGCCTTTATTACCTTAAAATGATCTTCAAATATGTCCTCCTCATTCTCTTCAGGAGTTGTATAGATAAATTCCAAAGGACCCTCAATAAACTGATTCATGAACAGTGCATTAATTTTAGCTGCATCACCATTATCACCCTGACCAAGACCTATGGTCTTATTTCCATGGTGCACAACTTCAAATCTTCCCGGAGGAATAAATGACATGTCCAGATTGTCAAATACCTTATGAATGGTAGATTCAATATTATCTATTTTTGGGGTGAATGTTGCATAAGTAGTTATTGAAGCCAAAGTATTGTAAATATTGTGGAATCCGAATGGAGGAACTGTCAAATCAACATTAAAAGAAATTTGCTGGTTATTTGGATAGTTGAACAGATTACCTTCTATTGTTAAAATCCATTTTTCATTTGTAAACTTGATATTTGTCAATTTGACATTAGGTTCAGGACGTTTGAATCCGCATTCGCAGGAATAAACTCCCCTATGATTTAAAAAGCGTTTTTCATAATTTAACTCTCTGCCGCATGCAGGACACTCGATAGCATCAGCATCAAAAAAGTCATGAATATCATCGACTTCCAGTCCGTAATAATGGACTTTAACGTCATTTCGCTTTTTATAACCTAAAAATGCAGTTCTTGGGTCATCAGTATTTGTGATGATGAAACCATTAGTCATATTTTGGGACAATAATTCTTTAGCTTTATAATAATCTTTAAAGGGATTCTTAACGCCTGCTACCTGAGCATGTTCCGGCGAAATTGTTGTATAAACCACTCCAATCGGGTCGACAACTCTTTGAACAGTATCGGGAATTCCATATTTAATATTACGGATACCATATTCAAAAACACCAATATCCCCCTTTTGTTGTATTAAAGCAGAAGCTATAGCATTAATTGTATTGCTTTCAAAACTGCTCCTGATTGGAATATCATTTGACAATAAATCAATCAAAAGAGTTGTAGTAGTTGTTTTACCATTAGTTCCTGTTAATACAATTGAACCAATAGCCAAATCATCGGATAATTCTGAAATTGCATCAATTCCTGCAACTTTTGAAAAAATTATTCCGGCAAAACTCTTTCCACTTCCAGAGCCTAACTTCGAAACGGGCCCACCAATTTTTGCTAATGTTTTTGCAATAACTACTTTAATACTCATAATATTAAGTTATCCAACAATAATATATAATTATTACGAAAATTTAAAAAAAAAATAGAAAAAAATAACCAACTAGTGAGTAGTTGGATTATTTACAGATGATTGAGGAACTTTGTCGGCAACTTTTGAACCAATTTCTTTCATTTTTTCAATTAATTGGTCTTTTTTGCTTCCGCTGATTAAAATATTTTCTAAAACATCACTTAATGTTTCAGTTGGAATAATCTCAATCATTTCTTCGTATTTCTTCTCAATCATTACATCTTTTAAGTTTGATTTTGGAATAAGAACTTTTTTCATTCCAGCTTCTGCAGCAGCTTCGATTTTAGCTGTAGCACCACCGATTGGCATTACATCTCCACGAACATTTAGTGAACCTGTTAAAGCTACAGTCTGATCAATCGGAATCTCTTCTACAGCAGATATTACAGCAGTTGCAATACTTACACTAGCTGAATCACCTTCAACTCCGTCGTAAGTCTGGATAAACTGAACGTGAATATCGTAGTCAGACAAGTTTTTGTTAGTGTATTTTTTAATTAATGCACTTACGTTTTGAACAGATTCAGATGCAATTTCACCTAATTTACCGGTAGCAATGATTTGACCACCATTTTTAGATTGAGCAGGTGCTGCTTCAGCTGCAATCGGTGATACAATTCCACTTCTATCCCCAATCACTGCAAGTCCGTTTACCAAACCGACTCTTCCACCTTCAGAGTTAACCATACTGTATTCTTTTCTTTGTATAATTGATCTGTCAGCTATTTGCTGTTCAAGGGTTCTTGCGAATCTTTTAGCTTCCAAAACATGTTCCGCTCTAACTAACTTCTCGCCTTTTTCAATAGCCACATCACCGGAAGACCTTACCAATCCACCGAGTTCTCTTAATCTTAATGTTAATGCATTCTGTTTGCCGGATCTACGTTTTGCTTCCATGATAATTTCATCCAATGCATCCGGAGCAAAATGAGGTATTCTTCCATCATTTTTAACTTCCTGAGCTACGAACTGCACCAATTTTTCTCTGTTTTCAGTAGTATCTTCCATATAATCTTTCATGAATACTTCGTAACCGTAACCTCTGATACGTGATCTCATTGCAATATGCATTCCTTCAAGAACCTGTATGTTACCTGAAGCTACTAAAACAAAGTCACATGGTACTGCCTGTGATCTTACCATTGCACCGCTTGAGTTTTCACTCTGACCTGTGATTGAATATTGTTTTTCCTGCATTGCAGATAATAGTTCCTGTTGGGTTTTCATTGACATTGTACCTATTTCATCAATGTATAATACTCCACGATGTGCCTTGTGAATCATACCTGCTTCTACACGTTCATGCGCTGGAGTTCCCAATCCTCCAGACTGGTATGGGTCGTGACGTACATCACCGAGTAATGCACCAGCATGTGCTCCTGTTGCATCCATGAATGGAGCAAATCTTTTCTCTTCATTATTAACAAGTAATTTAGGAGACATCGTATTGTTTTTTGGTTTGATTTGAATTGAAATAAGTAAAATTAATGCGGCTGCGATAATGGATTCTAAGATTCTTCCATAGAAAAATCCAATAATCAAAATTCCACCAATAGCCAATGTAGTAATAAGGGTTTTACGTTCTTCACTACCCTTAGCAGAACCTCTTGTTGCTTTAACTATCTTTTTACCTTCTCCAGCAGGTACGGTTCTTACTAACGGATGATTGTTATCTTCCACATTCGGATAGATTAATACATCCTGTAAAGTTTCATGCGGTAATATTTGAGCCATTCCTTTTGCAAGCATTGATTTTCCTACACCAGGGTCTCCTATAAGCAAAATATTTCTTCTTTGTTTTGCCGCTTTTTTAATTGTTTCAATGGACTCTTCATGTCCTATAACTTGATCAATTAATAATGGAGGAACATCAATGTCTTCTGAACTTTTGATATTATCGTAATCCAACATAGGTTTAGTTTCTTCATCATCACTTACCTGAGTGACTTCGGGTTCTAAAACAACCTCATCAGAAGAGTTATCAATTGGCTCTTGTTCATCAAATTTCATTAAAAAACCTCACTATCATAATAAAAAAAAATTCAACATTATATAACATTTTCCTACTACTAAATATATTAACTTTCTTATATATAAAAAGTTTTCTATTTTAGTAAACTAAAGTTAGAAAAATAAATTATTTAAATTGTTATATAGAAAGTAACTATAATCAAATTTAAAAAAAATAAAGTGATGTTTTATGGCAAAATGTATTATGGTTCAGGGAACTTCATCAAATGCTGGAAAAAGTATGCTTGTTGCAGCATTATGTAGAATCTATAAAAACAGAGGATATAAAGTAGCACCATTCAAATCTCAAAATATGTCCTTAAATTCATACACTACCTTTGAAAACGGAGAAATTGGAATAGCACAGATGCTGCAGGCAGAAGCTGCAATGGTAGAACCCAGCATTCATATGAATCCAGTATTGCTTAAGCCAAAGGGAGATTTCACTTCAAATGTAATAATTCAGGGAAAATCCATTGGAGACATGAATTTTTATGATTATCAACACAAATATCATGATGATGCATTCAATGCCATAAAAGAAAGCTTTAATATATTATCCGAAGAATATGATATAATTGTTATTGAAGGAGCCGGTTCTCCTGCAGAAATCAATATGAGAGATCAGGATATTGCAAATATGGAAATTGCCCATTTAGCTGATGCAAATGTTATCTTAATAGCAGACATTGAAATGGGAGGAGTATTTGCGGCCATTGCCGGAACATATGTTCTGCTTGACGATTATGACAGGTCCCGCTTAAAGGCAACCGTAATCAATAAGTTCAGGGGAAATCTTGACATCTTAAAACCAGGACTCGACAGGATTGAAGAGATAACCGGCGAACCTGTTTTAGGAGTTCTTCCCTATGATGAAACGTTGAGACTGCCGGAAGAGGATTCAGCATCACTTACAACCCATAACTTTGATGATGACAGGGACATTATGATTGGAGTTATCAGACTTCCGAAAATAGCTAACTTTACAGATATCGACCCTTTTGAAGCTGAAAGTGATGTCGGGATAAAGATGATTGGGATAAATGATGACATCGGTGATGTCGATGCAATAATTATTCCAGGAACCCGTAACTCTACCCAGGATGTCTATGAACTATGGCATAGTGGCCTTGCAGACAAAATAATTGAAAAAGCTTCTGAAATACCAGTGATAGGAATCTGCGGAGGATTTCAGATATTAGGTGAAGAAATCATTGACGAAGCCAAAAAGGAATCAAAGCAGGGAACAATAAAAGGCCTTGGTCTTCTTCCAATTACATCAGAATTTGAACGTTCAGATAAAATAGTAACGCAATCCGAAGCCATTATTCCCGATGACTTGGAAGGTATTGCAGGCGAAATATTTAAAAATATAGTTGGCGAAAGCGTTACCGGCTATGAAATCCACGAAGGAACCAGTGCACTTAATGAATGCGGAGCTCTTTTAGAAATCAAAAAGGGCCAGGGAAATGATGAAAGCGGATTAGTGGACGGAGCATCATATAAAAATGTGTTTGCAACATACTTCCATGGAATATTCAATAATTACAATTTCAGAAGAGAGTTCTTAAACTACATCAGAACAAAAAAAGGTCTTGAAATACAGGAAGGAGAAGACCCCTATGAGGCTCAGAAAAATTACTCAATAAACAAGCTGGCTCAAATTGTAGAAGAAAACCTTGACATGGACATTATTGATGAACTGATTTTCAAACAATAACTAATTTATATATGAAAAAAACATAAATAATAATTACTAATTAATATGGAGATTTTAAATATGATTGTAAATGTGAAAGCAACTAACAAAATAAATGGTGAAGTAATTTCATACAAATTAGAAGGGGACGGTGCATCCGGATTCTTATATGAAGGAACCCACATGCAAGAAGTAGCTGATAACAAAATCAGAGAAGTCAACAACAATTTAATCTTACAAGGCTCACCTTTATACACTATCAAATCAGGTGAAAATGCTGCAGTTGAAGCTATGACCTTCGACATTGAAATTAACGCTGAATAGATTTTATTCAGCTCTTTTTTTACTCTTTTTTAATTAACTTTTTTATATATTTTATATACTATCACATCCAAATATTCTATCATGGCTAATGATAATATTGAATTAATGACTGGAGAACCGGAAACTGCAATAAGAAAATTGGCTGTTCCCATCATGATATCCATGATTTTAACTGCAACATACAATATCATTGACGGTATTTGGGTAGCGGGCTTAGGCCAAGAGGCCATTGCAGGAATAGGTTTTGTAACACCAATATTTATGGTGCTTAACGGTGCAAGTGTAGGACTTGGAAACGGTGCAACCAGTAGCATAAGCCGTTTTATTGGAGCTAAAAATCACGAAAAAGCCAACCAGTCAGCAACACACTCATTAATCATATTCATAGTTGCTTCAGTTATATTATCATTGTTTTTTATATTATTCCAGGATATGATTTTAAGCAGTTATGGCGCTTCAGGCCAAACCCTTGTTGAAGCAGATGCCTATTCAACCCCACTCTTTTTAGGACTTATTGCATTAATGCTGTCAAACGGTTCAAGCGGAATTCTTCGTGGAGAAGGAGACATGAAAAGAGCAATGTATGCCGTCATCGTTACAGTCATATTAAATGCCATTTTAGATCCAATTTTTATTTACACATTAGGTTTAGGTTCTGCCGGAGCATCCCTTGCAACAATCATTAGTGCTGCAATAGCTGCTTCCGTGATTCTATACTGGATTTTAATTAAAAAAGACACTTACGTCAATGTAACTCTTAAAGGATTCAAGTTTGACAAAAAGATGTCAAGAGACATTTTAAAGGTAGGTATCCCCTCCTCTCTTGATATGATGCTTATGGCCATTGCAATGTCAATCTATTTACTGCTGATTACACAGGTCGGAGGAGACTATGCCATTGCAACATTCTCATCAGGCCAAAGATTGTTCCTCTTTGCAATAATGCCACTTACAGCTATCGGATCTGCTGTTGTAGCAGTATCCGGAAGCAATTATGGTGCCCGAAACGGAGAATATCTATCCCGAACACACCA
>ONIK01000083.1 GCA_900317865.1 uncultured Methanobrevibacter sp.
ATGGAATCCAGAGTATCACGGCCCAGTATATGTTAATCTAGATGATAAATATAAAACTACTGTCTACAGCGATACAGGACAATTTTATATAACAATCAGGGGTGTTGATTTATCACCAGGACTACATTTTTTCAGAGTGGAATCTGAAGAAGATAATCAATGGTTCTATGACTGTGCTGGTACGACAATAATCGTTAAAGAATGATTATAACATGGTGCAATCATAGTTATTTTAGCAATTTTAGGTTATGGATTCCTAAAATCTAACAAAAATGATGATTAAATTATCATATTTTCTTTTTTAATAAAAAAACAAGTGAAATGTTGAGAAAAATACAAAACTCAACATTAAAAAGTTTTTCTAGTTATATCTTTCAGATAAATAAATATATACGAAAAATGCAATTAATAAAACAACAATAACTGGCAATAACCACATAAATAGTTTAAATACTAAAACACCCACCAATATTGCTATAATTATAAATGCTAAATCTCTAAGTTCCATGTAAAATTAATATATTTTCAATAGTATATAAATTGATATTATAAGTACTCGTATTAATAAAAATATTTAAAAAAAGTTAAAAGCAAATATAACCAACTAATTATACTTTTTAAAGAACATATAAATGAAAAATCCAATTAATAGACCAATAATAACTAGAAAAATATTTTTAATATAAAAACAGCAAATAATATTGCTATAATCAAAAAAGCCAAATCTCTAATTTCCATGTAAAATTACCATATTTTCAATAACACATATATTTTTGATACAAAGTATAATAAATGAAAAAAACCAAAAATAAAAATATAATATTTTGGAGCATAATATGACAATTTTAGTAGTTAATAATAAAGGTCAATATAACCATAGAATTCAACGTAGTTTACAGTATCTTAAAATTGATTCACAGTTAATTTCCAATACTTTAACTATTGAAGAAATTGAAGCTAAAAATCCAACTGGATTGATATTAGGTGGAGGTCCTTCAATTGAAGGAGCTGGAAACAGTGAAGAATACATAAAACACTTCGACATACCTATTTTAGGAATATGTTTAGGCCATCAGTTAATTGCTAAAAGCTATGGGGGAGAAGTCTCAACTTCCAATACCGAAAGTTATGCTCAAGTTCAAATTAATATTATTAATGATGAAAACTTATTTGAAGGCTTGGCACCAGAAATGGCAGTTTGGTCCTCACATAAAGATGAAGTTAAAAGTATTCCTGAGGAATTTGAAATTTTAGCTAATTCAAAATTATGTAATATTGAATCCTTTAAACATAAAGATAAAGATGTATATGGAATCCAATTCCATCCAGAAGTACATCACACTCCTAAAGGATCACAGATATTTGAAAATTTCTATAAAATATGTAAAAAATAAGGTGTAATAATGATTGATAATGCAGAAGACTTAGCACAAAAAGCACAAGACAATAAAGCAGGTTTAAAAAAACAATTTGTAAACATCCCAATTGGCGATGAAGAATATGGATTTAGAATTTCAGGAATTGGAGGCAAATCCGTAAAATTAGAAAAATTTGTTAAATATGATGAAATATTCGAAGCTATTGAAGCAGGAAATGACAATGGCTTAGAAGCTATGATTAAACAGATTATTGAAGATTATGAAGAAGAAGATGAAGAATAAGTGATTATATGTTAAGTCCAAAAGAATTTATTGATGATGCAATTCAAAAAATAAAAGACCAAATCGGAGATGAAAAAGCCATTATAGCACTTTCCGGAGGAGTCGACAGTTCAGTTTGCTCTGTACTAGTTCAAGAAGCAATCGGGGACAATTTAACTGCTGTATTTGTAGACCATGGTCTTTTAAGAGAAGGTGAAGTTGAACAAGTAACCAATACATTCAAAGATAGATTAAACTTTAAATTTATTGATGCATCAGACGAATTTATGGATCAGCTTGCTGGTGTTGAAGACCCTGAAGAAAAAAGAAAAATCATCGGAAGAGTATTTATCGAAGTATTTGAAAGAGAAGCTATAAAATCCGGAGCAAAATTCTTAGTTCAAGGAACAATTGCACCGGACTGGATAGAAAGTGATGGAAAAATAAAATCACACCACAACTTAGCTCTTCCAAGCGGAATGGAATTGGAATTATGTGAACCAATTCGTGACTTATACAAAGATGAAGTAAGAGAGATTGGTGATGAATTAGGTCTTCCAAAAACAACTGTCTACAGACAACCTTTCCCCGGACCAGGACTTGGTGTTAGAGTCATAGGAGATTTAACCAGAGAAAATGTTGAAATCTGTAGAAAAGCAAACAAAATCGTTTGTGATGAAGTTGAAAAAGCAGGTCTCGATGAAGAGGTATGGCAATACTTTGCTGTATTAACTGATAGTAAAGCTACAGGCGTAAAAGGAGACCAAAGAGACTTTGGATATTTAGTTATTGTAAGAATAATCAATTCTGTTGATGCAATGACTGCTTATGTACCACAATTACCTTGGGATGTTGTGCAAACCATCTCAAAAAGAATAACTTCTGAAATTTCAGAAGTAACTCATGTTGCTTTATCAATAAGTGACAAACCACCTGCAACTATCGAATTTTGTTAAATAAGAGATTTAATCTCTTAACTTTTTTTATTTATTATGAAAGCTACAAAAAATGCCTATTTAGCCAAATTAACAGAACAAATCCAAATGAGATCTGTTAAAGTTGGAAAAAATATTGAAGGAAGTACACCCCCATCCGTTTTCATTGGAAGATGGTCTTATCCTAAAGTATATGCCGGACCTATGATGGTAGGCGAAGCCGGAGATACTTCAATTATGGATTCTCCAGAATCCTGGATTGGTCAGAACAAACAACAGGAAGACATTATTAATTATCGGATGAATCTTGTTCGAGGAAAACAATTAATTAAAATAGATGATTTGGAAAATCCTTTTGTTGAAAAATTACAGGACATATCTCTTGCATCCAAATCAATTGACAGCGAAGCTACTTTTGGAAAAACACCAACCGGATCAATGTTTACAGAAGACAGTACGCCACACGGTCCAAGTGCAGTTATTGAAAAATTTGATATAGATGCAGTCAGATGGGACAGGCAACTTGAAAAAACATTTTATGATACTGATTTGAAAGCAGTAGATGCAGTTGTTAATCTTCATAACAAAGAGGTTCCATTTACGGCCATGCAAAAGGCGTTTTCTGTTGGTGCTATAGGTACTAAAAATAAAAGAAAATTAGTTCCTACACGTTGGTCAATTACAGCATGCGATTCAACACTTGCAGACGAATTTTTAAAAGAAGTTAGGAAATTTGAACGATTAGACACATACAGAGTATTTGAATTTGGAGCTCTGAATACTTATTATGTAATTATTTTAACCCCAACTGAATGGCAATATGAATGGTATGAGGCTTTTATTAAGATAATCAAAAATGAAAGATTAATATTTTCAGATTATGAAACAAATGGGGGTAAAAAAGAATATTCCCGAGTAGGAGGATGTTATTATACTGCAAAAATGGTAGTTCTCGATTATCTCTCAAAAATTAAAAAGCAATCTGGTCTAATTATCTTAAGAGAAGCATATGAAAACTACATTCCATTAGGTGTTTTTAATGTACGGGAAAATATTAAAGAAGCAATGGCAAGACCTTACCTTGAATTTGAAACACTGGAAGATTCTCTTAAATATGCAGGTACAAAACTCAGAATACCCGTTAAAGAATTTGTAAACCAGGGCACTTTGCTTAATGAAATGCTCCACACAAAACAGACCACTCTTGATATGTACTTTAAAAAATGATATTATGATATTCGAATTTAAAACTCCTAAAAATGAAACAAAACAAATAATGTCTGATGTTGCATCAGGAAAAATTGAAAACACTAATTTTGAAAAGAAATGTGAAAAAGAAGTTAGTGAACTGACAAATGCAGAATTTGCTAAAATTACTTCAAGCGGCAACAACAGCATTTTTGTTGCATTAAGCTATATCAAAGGAGATATTATCATTCCAGATCAGGGAGGGTGGCATGGATTTAAACAGATTGCAAAATTTTTAGGAAAAAACATTATTACCCTTAAAACTGATTTGGGTCTTATTAATCCAAATGAATTGGATAATCATGATATTAAAGAAAATTCTGCACTGATTTTTACCAGTTTTGCAGGTTATGCAGCAGAACAGAACATAAAATCCATTTCCAAATATTGTAAAAATAATGGAATCACTACAATTGAAGATGCATCTGCAGGAATTGGTGATGAAAAAGGATTGCTTGGAAACTGCAAATATTCAGACATTATTATTGCATCAACCGGACAGCCTAAAATAATTAATGTTGGAAGTGGAGGATTCATTGCAAGCAATGATGAAAATCTTTTTAGTGAAGCATCACTTCCATTAAAATTAAGTAAAACTAATGAAATTATTTGTAGTGGTATACATGAAGAACTTAAAAGTGTTAAGAATAACCTGCAGCTTACAGTAAATGCAACAGACTATCTAAAAAAATATATACCTAACACAATACATAGTGAAAAAAGAGGCGTCAATTTAATTATTCAAGAGGATAATGCCAAGCAGAAAACATGGGAGTTGAAAAAGCAACTGCCTATCAACAAAAGCGGATTTATTAATAAATGTCCAAATTACAATAGAGTAAAAACAAAAGCTATATCCATAGAAATAAAAAATTTAAATTATAATTGTCTTGAAAAAGAATATCTGGATGAAATAATCAAAGCAGTTAATAATCTACAACAAGTTTAGATATTCTATCAATCAACACATTTTCTACATCAATTATTTCCAACTCATCATCACTAATATCATAAATTTCTTTTAACTTTCCAGCATCCGGAGTTAAAACATCATCATCCAAAGTGAATAATGAAGATAATTGAGAAGTATAATCATCACAATCAATTAAAACAGCACATAAATTCATAGGTCCTTCTTTTAAACCCAATAAATCAAATGCCTTTGAAATTTGTCTTTGAGCAGAGCATCTAAGGCAAATCTCTACACTTAAATCATTAGCAAGGTTTTCATCACGATCAAAAGCAAGAAAAGCCTGATTAACTCCATGTTCAATATGCCTTTTGCCGGCTACAGCATCGGCATTCAACAATTGAATGATTTCAGAATCCTTTTTTATGGAATTTAATTGATTTAATGTGTCACTGACAGAATCTATTTTTCCTTTTAGCCCTATAATTTTTAAATCCATGAAAATTACTCTCCAAGTAATCTATTAACACCTGAAATATAAGCTTTTACACTAGCATCAATAATATCCGGTTCGGTACCGCGTGCTGAAATAATACGGTCTCCTTTTTTAAGTTTGATAATAACATCAATAAGTGCATCAGTACCTCCAGTAATAGCATCTACGTGATATTCAATAAAATCAATATCCCTGAAAATATCCAATGAATTAATTGCATTAATGGAAGCATCAACAGGACCAATACCAACACCCGCATTCAGGATTTCTTCACCATCAATATTTAATTTAACAGAAGCAGTAGGCATGACACGATTTCCTGAAACAACAGTAATATCAATTAATTTAATTCTATCCAGATGATTGATTTCTAAAACATTATCTGCTATTGCCTGCAAATCAACATCAGTAACCGTTTTACCCTTGTCTGCAAGTATTTTAACATTGTCGCAAATTTGTTGGAGTTGAACATCATTAACATCCAAGCCCAATTCCTTTAATCTGGAATTTAAACCATGAGTACCAACATGCTTACCAATGATAAATCTGCGAGTACGACCGACAAGTTCTGGAGTCATAGGTTCATAAGTAGCAGAATTTTTAATAATACCATCAGAATGAATACCTGATTCATGAGCAAAAGCATTTTCACCAACAATGGCTTTATTTGGCTGAATATAAACACCGGTTAAACGTGCCACAAGTTTAGATACATTATAAATTTCATTAATTTTAATCTCTGTTGAAAAATCAGGCAATAATCTATCAATACTAACAGTACACTCCTCAAAAGAGGTATTACCTGCACGTTCACCAATACCATTTACAGTAGAATGAAATTCAACAGCACCCCCTTTTAAAGCAGCCAATGTATTGGCAACAGCAAGACCAAAATCATTATGACAGTGACAGGATAAAGGTGCATTGATATCTCTCAAACTATTAAAAAGTTCAAAAGAAGAATCAGGAGTTAAAATACCGACAGTATCACATACACAAACTCTATCAGCCCCATGATCAATTGCATTTAAAAAAACGGTTTTTAAAAATTCTACATTACTTCGAGATGCATCTTCAGCAGAAATTTCTACAGTAAGACCATGATCTTTACAATAATCAACAGCAGAATTAGACATCTCAATAAGTTTATCTTTAGTGATTTTTAATTTATCAAAAATATGTAAATCCGAAGTAGGAACAACTAAGTTAACAGCATCAACATCACATTCTAAACAGTAATCAATATCTCCATTTAAAGGTCTAGAAAAACCCAATATTTCTGCATTTAAACCTTGTGAAGTAATTTCCTTAATAGACTTTCTCTCCCCTTCAGAAGTAATGGGAGAACCTGCTTCAATATAATTTAAACCAATCTCATCTAGTTTAGAAGCAATTCTTAATTTCTCCATTGATGTTAAAGAAACACCTGGTGTCTGCTCTCCATCACGTAAAGTTGTATCCAAAACTTTAATCTTCATAAAATCACCAGAAAAATCATAAAAATGAACAATAAGAAACAAAACAAATCAAAAAAATAGTTATAAATTGTAATAGAGAAAGCTTGCAGCGAAATGAAATTCCCATAGAAAACCATAGTACACAAACAAAACGCAAAAGGACTTCACTACTGGGATCGAAACGAGACCAGGTATAACCCC
>ONIK01000070.1 GCA_900317865.1 uncultured Methanobrevibacter sp.
CAAAACAATAGTCAATAAAACAAGCGACAACATTACAGTCATACCTAACGTTATATTAAGTTTAACCGAAGTTACCAATGTCACTGAAGCAGTTGTTGGTGAATCAATCAAATACACAATCACCATACACAATAGCGGATTGTCAGATGCAACTGACATTAAAGTTTGGAATATTCTACCTGCTGGCGTCAAATATGTATCCGGTGCCGATACTTACAATGAAACCACTCGCAATGCCACCTGGACCATTGATAAAATTGAAACGGGAAAATCCGCCAGATTTGTTTTAGTAATTAAGGTTATCCAAGCAGGAAAATTAAACAATACCTTCTTCGCCAACAGCTCCGAAAATAAAACAGTTGTCAATAGAACCAGCGACAATATAACTGTCATTCCTAATGTTGTATTGAGTGTGGATAAGTCTGTTGATGTTTCTTATGTTGTTGTGGGTGATTTGGTCAAATATATTATTATTGTGCATAATGATGGTTTGTCTGATGCTACTGATGTTAAGGTTTGGGATGTTTTACCTGTTGGTGTTATGTATGTGTCTGGTGCTGATGCTTATGATGAAGCTACACATAATGCTACTTGGACCATTGCTAAAATTGAAGCAGGTAAATCTGCCAGTGTTGTTCTTGTTGTGAATGAGACACATGAGGGTAACATGATAAATAGTGTATTTGCTCATTATAGAGGAAATGATAGTGCATTTGCTTATTGTTGTGAGAATACGACTGTTGTTAATGGAACATGTGGTGTTGTTATTATTTGGAATTTGGAATATAGTGGTTTGACTGATGCTAATGATCAGTTTAAGCTTTCTGCAGTTGATTTTGCTTTTGGTCAATCTAATTCTATTTCCCATAGAAAAAATAATAATCCATCTAATGAAACTTTTAATTTCATTGTAAAATGAAATTAAGTTTCCTGTTTTATCTTAATTGTGCTAACGGAGTTGGTGTCAAGATTGAACTACCACGATTTATAGAAGTCGTGGATTCCTAACATCGAGTTGAAAGGCGATCCCCGTTGTTCCAATGGTTTAAAATATTAATTGCTGCATTAATATCTCTATCAAGGACAATTTCGCAATCTGGACATGTCCATTGCCTAACGGAAGGTGGTAATTCATTTACAACATGTTGGCAATGGTGGCATTTTTTGCTTGTTTCTTTTGGGTTTACAGTTACAAGACCTTCGCAGTCTGGTTTATACCAATTAAACTTATAATTAAGCATGTTTTTAAATTTCATTAATGGGAAAATCATATTTTGTTCTCCGCTGATGAGAATTTTAATATTGGTCCAGTTATCTTCTAATACGATTGTATCATTTTCTTTAACTAAAGTCGTGCTTAATTTTTGTATGAAGTCGTTTAGTTTGTTTGTTCTTTTAGTATAGTATTTTTGTAGTCTTTTTTGAATTTTTTTAAATGCTCTGCTTCCTTTTTGTTTTGTGCTGAGTGAAATGTTTAATTTTTTAATCATTTGGTTTTCGTGATTTATATCAAATTTGTATTTTTCACAGGTATTGCTTACAAGAAAGTAATTTTTGTTGGAATTTAAGTCGTAACCCTTTGTTTGATTGGTATTGTTCCATTTTTCTATTGGTGCTTCAATATTTAAGATGGCGTAATATTTACCGTTATCGCATGTGATGGTGATATTGTTGATTTTGATATTGGAGTTAAGTAATTGATAATATTTTTTACTTGTTCTGTAACCGATTAAGCCATATTTTCGAAGTATTAACTTTTTGTTTTTAATGGGGTATTTGGCTATTGTTTGTCTGAAACTTAATCTGGTATTTCTTTTACTGTGGAATTTTGGGAAATTGGTTTTTGGATTTTTAAAGAAATTTTGATAACTTTTATATAAATCTCTGCTGGATTGTTGTAAACTCTTACTTTCAATTTCTTTTAACCATGGATTTTCCTGTTTTAATTGTTTTAAAAAGGTATTAATGAGAGTTATATTTAATTTGTATTGATTAGGATAGATGGCATATAGTTTATTTAATCTTTCAAGAATGTTATTATATACAAATCTACTTGCTCCAAAATTTTTATGGAATAGTTCTTCTTGTTTTTTGTTTGGATAAATTCTTACTTTAATTCCTTTATTAACTATTTTCATAATTATTCTTTTTACTTCCTTTGTTGGTTTTCTTATTATAATTGTTTAATATGTTTCAAATATTAGCTCCACCAGTTGTAAGCTAATGAAGTAACCTCTTTTCCAAAAATACTCCACCCCAAAGACCATCATTATATTTTTAGGATTATTCTTTTTTAATGTATTCTACTGCTTGTAGATTTATAGGAATTAATGAATCTTTGAATTATTAACATCAGTTCCACTTTTAAACAATATATGTAATATGATCTGCCTCAAAATTTAGCTTCAACCACCATTTATTCTATAGTTACTGCCCACACATATTAAATATAATTAATTAAAGACTCGAATATGGGCTCAGTTATTACTTTCCTACGATATTTAACAACCAATACCAAGTGATAGGTTAACTTATTATACGGAATGATTAGTCTTGTCAAAATTTGAAACTATAATAATTTATACTGGCAATTAAACTATTTAAAACATTTGATTTAAAATAGTCCACCCATTTTTGCAAAATTCATCTACCACTTCAGAGAAGTGGTAGTATTCTTTTGCATCATAAGATAATAATTGTGGGATTTGGAATATGCTTTGACTGTTTATTAGTTTTTTTTTGATTTTTTGATTTATTATTTGTACATGTTGTTGTGGATTTATATTGTTTTTTGGAAGGTGTGAATATATTTTTGTAGAAAGATATGTAAAAATGATTCTTATGTTGATAGGTGTTGTGATAATCAAACGAATTTTTAATTAAATTATAGATTAATATGGATGATATTTGATAAGTGTAAAATAAATCGCTTCCAAACCCCATGGTACCATCTGAAGAAACTGTTGTTTCCAATTTTTAATCCAATAATGCAATCCACATCACCGGAGATTATTTTTCATAATCAGTAGTATTGTTTTCAATAGATGGAACATCTGAATCTACTGGAGAGTCTACACTTTGTGAAATTTCACAACTGTCAGTTAAAATACAATCAACAGCATTAAAGTTATCCGTATCATTAGATGCTGAAACAGTACCCATACCAATTAAAACAAATAGAATTAATAAAGAAATTATATACTTTTTCATAATTTCACCCCCTAACAAGTCATCATGGAAAACTTATATGATTCCTATTAGGATATAAATCATATATATAATGTTTATCGCATGCAACTACTTGCTTGTTTTTAAAAAATACCCCAAATATAATTATCTTTTTTCGTTTTAATCTTGTATGCAAGTGTTTGCTTGCGAATAACTTTATATATGTTTTTTATTTAATATAATATTAAGTGATTATAATATTTTAGTGATTTATAATATTGTAATATTTTGATATTTTAATAAATAATATATTTATTTTTTTGGAGGTTTATATGTTTAAAAGTCATGGTAGATTGTTGTTTTATTTAATAATTGTATTTTGTTTTTTTATTACTTTATCCAGCGTTTGTGCAAGTGAAATAAGTGACATCTCATCTGGTGAAACTCATATTCTTTTAAATAATATAACATCAGATAGTGGACACATCAATGTAGAAAATGTTGCTGCTGACGTTTCCAATAACAGCTACGTTCCTGCGAAAGGAGATCTATTGTCTTCTCCCGCCGATACAAATAATGCATCTTCAAAAGGTGTACATATTGTTTTCGAAGGATACAAAGTTTACGGATTCGATGACAAGTACAATGTAAAAGTACTAGATGAAAACAATAATCCCGTAACTAAAGGCAGCGTTTCATTTTTCGTTATGGGCATCTTCTTCAATAATACCAAGGTCAATAATCAGGGTATTGCCAGCTGCTGGCTACCATTTATCGGTAATTATTCAGTCATGAGCGTTTATCACTTCGAATCCAGTTATGATTATGTATATGCAAATGAAAACGTTACACTTAACGCACTTTCTTCCGGCGCTATGGACAAATCCACATTAGGCGCTAATTATCCCCGATGGTCCGGAGCAGACTACAAAATATGTGCTGATGGATACCGCGCACAAATCGGCAAAAACCTATACCATTTAATAAAATTCAACGGCGCAAGATACATCATATATAATGCAACAGTAGATAGTTTATATTTGAATAAGATATTAGGCGGCGAAATTCAATGCGATATTGCCGAAATTAACCTTATAAAAAACCAAAAATACCATTTATCCCACATCCGCATTAGTGATCAGGAATGGGATTATTGTAGTTGTTTTAATTATGGACAATTAATTATTCACGGCAATGGTGCAATATTAGAATGCGGCGATGAATATGGCAATAACAAAGGCAAATTAAATTTCATGTTTGTAGGCCGTGAAGGAAACGTTGTCTTAGAACATTTGAGTTTATCCTACTTTAACCACTGTTTTATTAACCAAGGTCATATTTTATGCGACTCCGTTACTTTTTTAGGTAATCAGGCTTATAAGTTTGATGTCTATGAGCCAGGCGGTGTTATTCACAATTATAATACTGCTTATTTTAGAGGTTGTGCTTTTCTAGCCAATTCAGCAAAAACCGCCATAGGCCTTTATACAGCAGGCGGCGTTTTATATGCAGAACCTTATTCCACTACTGTTTTCGACAGATGCCATATTGATAATACGGAACATGACGCTATTGAGGCCAAAGAGTATAGTATGACCGTATTTTATCAAAAAATTCCACTCAATTATGAACAAATCAGCGGCTGCTCATTCGATGAAAAAGCTTTCTTATCAGTTATTTCATCCGACGTATTTGAATCCCCAAATAAAACAGTCAAATTCGTTTGTAAAAATAAAAATGAACTAATGAATGCATTGTGTTGCATTAATACATTAACACCCGGCATGTCCGTTGAAATCGATCTAAAAAACGGAGAATACGAATTTTCCCATGAAGATTTTGAATCCTATAAAAAACACCCCACCAACAATTTCGCATCTTCATTCTGGAGACACAATTTTTATGATGGCAAGTATAATTTTGTTACAGAGGAATTTATGTTAAACGTCGGCATTGTTCCAATCACCATAAACGGTAACGGCGCCACCATAAAACGTACTGGCGACAAAAATGATGACGACCACTTTGCTCTTATTCCACGCGGATGTACTTTAACTATTACCAATACAAAATTCACCGGATTCAATACAGTTTTCCACAATTATGGAAATTTAGTATTAAATAATTGTTATTTTAAGAAAAATATAATACATTATAACTCCTGGCTTAAAGGTCACGGAGGCGTTCTCTTCTCTGATGCAGGCACCACCACATTTAACGGATGCACATTCTCCGGAAACCAAGGTGAAGACACTGATGCAGGAGTTAACACGGATATCTGTTATCTCATTAATTCAGCCAAAGTTACCTATAATAGATGTATAGAAAATAGTGACGAAGACAAATTATACGACGATCATCTTTTTGACGGACAGGCGAATACAGCACATACCAATGAAAAAGCAGTCACTACAAATTCAAATATTAAATATAGTGTAGTAAAACACGTACCATTTAAGCTGCTCAATCTTGTTGACGATAAATCCATTAGCACTATGAAAAAGTCTTTAAAAGGTGCTGTTGTTGATTATTTAGTTGTTAATATGTCCTGCGACATTTCATGCTACATGCTCTATGAAATTTTAGAATTCACAGAGGTTGCTATGCTTCGTTCTAATGGGCATGATCTTAAAAGCTCCGGTTTTAATGATTATTTTCTTATGACCATATACGAATCCAAAATTATTTACTTTGAAGGATTCACCTTTTCAGATTTGGGTGTTTTCAGCAATAATGTCAATTACCTCTATTTTTATAACTGCACATTTTCCAATTTGGAAAAAACCACTATTAAATTTTCCGTATTTTATTTAAATAAAGGTTTGGCTTCCTTTGTAAATTGTAATTTTGTTAATATTTACGCCTCTTGTCTTTTCCGTAACGAAGGAATTTTATCTTTTACCGATTGTGTATTTTCCGACAATAAAGTTTGGACTTCTTTAATTTATAACAATCGCGCCCCTTGCTCCATAGTTAACTGTATTTTTAAGAATAATAAAGGCATAGGTGTTGAAGTATCCACATTTGGAGACCTCGATACAGTTGTCGTTGGCTGTACCCCTATTAAAGTTATCAGCGAACATCCAATGGCAAATTGGAAAATGGACCTTATCAAATCCGGATTTTTTGTAGCCACTGCCCTTGCAGGCGGCGCTGTCGGTTATGCACTCGGTGCCATAGCCCCAGTCATGGCTACCATGTCCTTTGTCATGCTTTCAGGCGCTGCAGTAGGAATGTGTTTCGGTGCCATTTATGCAGAAATTGAAGCCTGCAATTATCGCGACTACAGTAACAGATGGAACAATATCTGGGAATTTGCCGGTATCGGTAGCTCTGCAGCAGTAGCCGGTTTTAGTCTAGCAATGATAAAATACTATTCACCACACGTTGAAGTCGCTCAAGAAAACAATATGCCAGGCGAAGGCATCCGTGTCGGCGGCGAAGGAGACCCAAACAGCGCCAATAATCCACGTAATCTAAATGACGGTTTTCCAGGCCGTGAACCACCTCTTGAATTACGCGGACCCAGACAGGTTAGAATGATCGATATCGAAGCAGAAAATACCAACATTAACGTAGATTGGAATGCCATTAAAAAGAATGTGAATTTACAGGAAGGATATTACAGCCCAGGTTATTCCACTACCCCAGGCATTGGTGAATTCTCCAAACCAACCATGCTCAAAGACCCATTTTCAAGTGTAGAGTTACTTAGAAATACAGTCTTTGCTTATTTAGCCAGCATTTGTCAAGCAACACCAGTATATTTGAATTTATTTGAAAATCATGCACGTATTGCTTTAATGTATATGCAAACAAATAACAATAACTACGGCGAATGGTTAAATCTATTTTTTGATATAGATGATTTATATAATAGTATTCGCGAATCTATTTTGATTCATACAAATTCCAATCAAATCAATCCACATTTCAATCCTGACGTCATTTCTAATCAAATAAATCATAACCAAAATCTTGATACCAGTTCCAATGTTAATCCTAATCCAAATAATAATGTCAGTTCAAATAGTGCTTATGCCAATACTAATTTATATATAATTGCCCACGACAGTGTTTTCAATGATTTGATACAATATACTGATAATGTGCATTATAATAATATGACCCATCTTATCAGAGTTTTCACAGTTTTAACCAATTTTGACAATTTAAATCGTTTCGTAAGATCACATAGTGATCTCAGATCCCAAGAGCTAATGAGTCATTTGAATGTATATCTTCATAGAATTAGATATATTCCTAATTCAATTAATAATTTCCTTGACGACAGGCACGTTTCTAGAGTTAATTCATTAGAAATGCTTTATAGAAATGCCGTAGCCGAATGGAACAAATTAGTTGTGCAACAAAATAATTTACAGCCATTGATGAATATGAACACATCTGCTGTAAAAATGCTGAATTATTTAAAAATTTCCGGTATTGAATCACCAGAATTCACCCAAATGTATAATCAGTTTGTTTCCTCATTCAATAATATGCTAGTTACCCGAAACATGATTATAAATAATGACTGGGCCTCAACATATTATTCCGCAAATAGCAGAAGCAATACAAATCCAAGCGAATCATTCTTTAATCTAATTTGCCTCTACAATAACATGGAAAGAATGTTTTATAGCCTTAATAAACCAGACGACAATAAAGTTTTTGCTGAGATGAAATCATGTGATGGTTTAAGTTGTGAAGACATCACTGCCCAGGCTTTGATAATATTATCCCAAGCTTTAAAACTTGCCAATAGTACTACTAACGGCAATAAAACAGCTCTGATTAAAGGCATAGACGGATTCTATAATAAGTTCAATAATGAAATGACCACATATTCAAAGGACATTAAAGAAGGCGTCCTTAGCGCATTAATTGCATATAACACTTTAATCCATAATTTAAATTCCCTTTTCAGCAAGTATTGTACTACCCAGGACATAAATGTTACATTCAATAAAAACGATAATGCTTATGATTACATTTTTAATTTACCCAACGCATTTCCTGATGAGCATGAAGTTAGACAATTTGTCAATGAACTGTTGATTTTAAAGAAAATTGATCCTGAATTGTATGCTAAGGTAAAGAAAATGGATATTTTTAAGGGATTGCTTGATGATAATCAATATGATCTTACTCTATTTTTGAGAAATAAGACTATAAAAGAGTTAAATGACACATATATGAAGATTAAGGCTATATTATCTCCTTTAAGATCCGGAAAAGTCAATTCAACCACAATGCTTATGGAATCATTGAAGTACAGAGGTTATTCTAGTTTAACCACTGAACTTGCTTATGATGGTTTAAATCCTTCTCAACGTACAGAGATTTGCAATATTTTATTACTTGAGTCCCGGAAATTGTTATTGAATTATCATGGAAATGATTTAGCTGATAAAAAGAATCAAATCAATAAGTTATCTAAAATTGATTTAAATAATGTTAGTAATAAAAATTTCAATGAGATTATTACTGCATATAATCTGATGTGGTCTTATTCCATTACCAGTAATCCTTT
>ONIK01000071.1 GCA_900317865.1 uncultured Methanobrevibacter sp.
TTCGCCGATAACTGTTTCATTTTCCTGAGCGCTTACTGCAAACAAATTAAGGAAAATGAATATTATAAAAAGTAATAGAAATATTTTTTTCATTTTAATCCCCTTTAAACATGAAATAGTGTATATAATATTTTGATTTTATTATATATATTGATATTGGGAAATTATCTAAAAAAAGAAAAGTTTTGAGAGTTTTAAAGAACTCTCGTATTTTTACTTTCTCAATTAAGAGAAATTATAATTTAATTTTAATATCTAAAGCACTTGAACCTTCTTCGTAAACGAATATTGGGTTGATATCAAGTTCAGATATTTCTGGGAAGTCTAAGGTTAATCTAGCTACTCTTTTAATAGCTTCTTTTACTTCTTCGACATCACAAGGAGCTTCTCCCCTGTAACCTGCAAGTAACTGGGAAACTTTGGTGGATTCGATTTGTTCATCGATTTCCTGGGATGATAAACCTTTAGCCAATTTGAATGAAACGTCTTCAATAAGGTTAACGTAGATTCCACCCATACCGAATGCAATCATTGGTCCGAACTGTTTGTCTCTAATCATACCTACAATGACTTCTTCACCGGAATCCATCATTTTCTGTACTTCCACACCATCAGGGACAATGTCTGGATGAGCTTTTTTAGCATTGGCTATGATTTCTTCGTAAGTTTCTTTAGCTTCTTCAGGAGTTGAAATGCCGACTTTTACTCCTCCGATATCTGATTTGTGCAATATTTTGTCTGATGCGATTTTAAGTACAACAGGGAATTCCATTTCTTCAGCCAATTGTGCAGCTTCATCAGCACTTGTTGATAATTTAATAGGTGCTGCTGAAATTCCATATGCTTCTGCAACAGCGTAAGCTTCACTTCCAAGTAAGGTGTCTCTTCCGTCTGCTTTCACTTTATCAAATATTGCCTGTACTGCATCTTTGTCAACATCTGTAATCTTGTCAACAACATCGTCATACTCTTTGTCGCCTAATCTTGCGAATTTGGTCATTGCAGCAAGTGCATCAACAGCAGTTTCAGGGAAAACATAAGTTGGAATACCATTTTCTCTTAAAACTTCATTGGCATCTACAAATGACGGTCCGCCCATGTTAACTACAATAATAGGTTTTTTGGAATCTTTTCTACCGTCCAATATTGCCTGTGCAATTCCGTCAGGGTCTGCTGAAGCTGTAGGACATACCATAACAATTAAGCTGTCAACTCTTTCATCATGCAATACGATATCAAGTGATTCCTGGTATCTTTGTACCGGTGCATCACCCAATACGTCAATAGGGTTGTTTGCACTACCTTCGTCAGGAATGCATTCTTTTAATTTAGCAGTGGTTTCCTCATCAAATTTAACAAGGTCTAAACCTGCTTTTTCCATTGCGTCCACGGTTAAAACTCCGCCTCCACCGGCATTGGTAATGATAGCTACATTACTGCCTTCAGGGAGAGGTGCTTTGGAAAATGCCAAACCTAAATCGAATAATTCTGCCATGGTTTCTACACGCATAATTCCGGATTGTCCAAATGCAGTATCGAATGCAAGATCGCTTCCTGCAAGAGCACCGGTGTGTGAAGATGCAGCTTCTGCCCCGGCACTGCTTGATCCTGATTTGAGAACAATAATAGGTTTTTTAACTGCAGTTTCTCTCATGGTTCTAACGAAGTCATCATCGTCTGAAATAGATTCGAGATAACAGATAATTACTTTGGTCTCATCGTCTTCTGCAAGGTATTGCAATAATTCTATTTCGTTTACACCTGCTTTGTTTCCGAGACTGATAACTTTACTGAATCCGATTCCTGAAGTTACACTCCAGTCGATAATTGCCACCATCATTGCTCCACTTTGTGAGATAAATGCCATGTTTCCTTTTGGAGGCATCATTTGTGAGAATGATCCGTTTAAAGGTGTATGTGAATCGGTGATTCCTAAACTGTTTGGTCCGATGATATTAATGCCGTATTTTTCACCAAGTGCAGTTAGTTCAGCTTCCATTTTGGCTCCTTCTTCACCAACTTCTTTGAAACCGGCAGTAATTACAACCATATTTTCCACACCAACTTCACCACAGTCTTTTACTGTTTCATTTACAAAGACTGATGGAATTGTTATTATTGCCAAATCTACTTTTCCAGGGATGTCTTTTATGCTTGCGTATGCTTTTTTGCCTAAAATCTCTCCACCTTTAGGATTTACAGGATAGATTTCACCTTCGAATCCATCATTTATTAGGTTGTCTACAATAATGTATCCAACTTTTCCGGGGGTGTTTGAGGCACCAATAACTGCCACAGATTCAGGCTTAAACATCTTATTGAGGTCTTTCATAAAATTTTCTCCTATTTTTATTTAACATTACAATTATAATGATAAATAATTAACAATTATTTATATTGTTATATTTTGATTTATTATTATATAAAGATATTGTTTAAATAATTAATTTTAAACCTTTATAAATCATTTAAAAAATTTTTAACCATTTTTAATTTGAAAATATTATTAATAATGAAAATGATTTATATTAGAATTAATAAAGATACATATAAGTAATTTATAAATTTGATTAAAGCGAGGAGGATTATGAGTTTAATCATAGCATATGTTGGGAAGAAAGGCTGTGTAATGGCCAGTGATAAAAGGCGAATTGCATATTTTGGCAACAATAGACAAGAATTGGAAGATGAATTGTATAATGGAAGTATTACAAGCGATGAAGAACTTTATATAAGATCAAATGAACTCGATGTTCCAATTAAAATAACTGATGATGCGGATAAATTGCGAATTGTTGGTAACACCATTAGGGGTGAAGTTAGTACAAAGGGAACACATGAAACTAAACGTAAAAGAATTTACGGAACGACTAACGGTTACCAGATTGTAGAATTAATTGGTTCAGAGACTAAATCACGTCAGGCCGGTGAAAAAGGCATTATCCTGTTCGGTAATGATTTTGCTAAAAAACAGGCCGAAACTTTAATTCAAAAAAGATGGAAGGCTTCACATAGTTTAAGACTGATGGGTGACATTTTTGAAGAAATATTAACAACTATTGCTCAAAAAACACCATCAATAGGTAAGGAATTTGATGTTTTAATTCAACAACCTAATTTCAATCCATCTGAAGCTCAGAAACATCTTAATATAACAATTGATGCTGATATAAAAGTTTTAACGAAATATCGTCAACAGTTAACTGAAGAATTGGTTCAAAAGTCAATTGAAATAGAACTGGCTAATAAGATTATTAGTGAAGGCTCTGTCGGTAAGGTTGAATCAATTGACGGAAATATGATTGAAGTTAAATTGAATAATAAAACACAGGCATTTAACTTTAATTGGAAGCCTTTGGCAGGTCCTAATGATAATGTAATCATGTTTAAGGATACTGACGATATTAATATAGGTGATGAAGTCGTAATTAAAGATGAGGTGTTATGTCTCAAGAAAAACAGTTCACCGCTGTCTTGTAATATTATCCTATGTTCACTATGAGGAAATTTAAATGAAACTTATATTCTTGGGAACTGGTGGCGGAAGATTTTCTGCTATCAACCAAAGAAGAATGACCGGTGGATTTAGAATAAATAATTTGGGTGGAAAAAACTATCATGTCGACCCGGGACCTGGCGCATTAGTTCGGACATATCAGTTCGGGCTTGATCCGAGAAATATCGATGGAGTTTTTGTTTCACATGCACACACCGACCATTATAATGATGCTGAAATATTAATTGAGGCAATGACTCGTGGGATGACACTTAAACAGGGCCATATAATTGGTGGAAAAAGTGTTATATCTGGATTTGAAAACTGGGGACCGTGCATTTCAAAATACCATCAGTCCAATTCCAGGGTTCTTGAACTTGAAGCCGGAGATGTAAGATATTTTGACAACTGTTTAATCAAGGCTACTCCTACAAACCATGGTGATCCTATGGGTGTCGGTTTTCAGATTGAGTATAAGGATTTTAAAATATCATATACTGCCGATACTTCTTATTTTCCGGAATTGGCTGAAGCCCATAAGGGTGCTGACATATTCATAGCCAGTGTTCTGCGTCCGGGCCGCAAGTCTATTAAAGGGCATTTGTCAACATCAGGTTTTATAAAGCTGATTAGTGAGATTAAACCTAAATTAGCTATTATGACGCATTTGGGTCTTAAAATGATTTCAAACAATCCGATTGCTGAGGCTAAAAGAATAACTAAATTAACTGGCGTTAAAACTTTGGCGGCATTTGATGGAATGTCTCTTGATATTAATTATAATAATCCTGCAAGGGCACGTATTCTGTCACTAAAGGATGTTGATGCACCTTATCATGGTTCAAACAGTAAATTATCTGTTTATGAAAGGAAAAATGTAGAAAAACTTGCATTAAAAAATGGGGAAACTAATGAATTTGCTCCTATGCATAATCACAGATCTTAATAATTCAAATTGCTTGGATGAATGAATCCTGAACGTATCATGTGGTCTGCAAGAACGATTGCAGTTGATGATTCGGCTACAACAGTTACTCTTGGACAGATGCAGGGATCGTGTCTTCCTTTTATTTCTATTTTTTTATTTTCCATATTTTCCAAATCTATTGTGTCCTGACATTTGGAAATTGATGGGGTTGGCTTTACTGCAATTCTGGATATTATTGGCATTGAATTGCTCATTCCTCCGATGATGCCTCCGGAGTTATTGCTTCTGGTTTTAATATTATTATTTTCAATAATGTATTCATCGTTAATTTCTGATCCGCTTTTTTTGGCAACTTCAAAGCCTAAACCAATTTCAACACCTTTTACGGCACCGATATTCATCAGTATTCTGGCCAGGTCTCCGTCAAGTCTTTCAAATACAGGTTCACCAAGGCCTGCAGGTACATTGACGGCTACGGTTTCCACAATACCTCCGACGGAATCTCCTTCAGCCTTTTTGGCCAAAATCAGTTCTTCCATTTTCTTTGCCGCATTCAAATCTCCACAGCGAACAGGATTCTTTTCGATATTTTTTTTTATTTCATCCAATTCAAGTTTTTTAGCTTTAATATCACCAATTTGAATTACATGGGAAATTATTTCAATATTTTGTGTTTTTAAAAGTTTTTTAGCTATTGCTCCGCCGATTACATGGCCTATGGTAACTCTTCCGCTTCCGCGGCCTCCTCCATTGTAGTCATAGTTTCCATATTTCATCATCCATCCGAAGTCTCCATGGGAAGGACGTGGTGTTGATTTGAACATGGAATAATCTTTGGAATGCTGATTTTTATTGAAAACAACTCCAGTTATAGGTGTTCCGTCCGTTTTACCTTCAAAAATTCCGGATAATATTTGAACTTTGTCTTCCTCTTTTCTTGGTGTGGTAACGCTGCTGGTTCCAGGTTTTCTTTTATCCAGTTCTTTTTGAATATCTTCCTGTGTCAGTTCAAGATTTGCAGGACAGCCGTCAACAACTGCACCTACGGCAACTCCGTGACTTGAACCGAAACTAGTTATTTGAAATTTTTCCCCAATTTTGTTTGACATAGTAATTTATATTTAATTTAAAGTATTAATACTTGAATATGACTTTGAATGAAATATTTCAAAAACTTTTGAATACATATTCTTATCAGGGATGGTGGCCAATAACAGACTATGAAGGTTCAAACCCTACAAAAACCGGTTCAACACAGGGTTATCATCCGGAAGATTATTCTTTTCCAAGAAATTCATCTGAAAGGTTTGAAATAATTGTGGGGGCAGTTTTAACCCAGAACACGTCATGGCCTCAGGTTGAAAAATCCATAATCAATCTTAAAAAACTCATCGAGTTGACTCCTTTTGAGATTCTGGATTTGGGTGAAGATGAATTTAAATCAGCTATCCGGCCATCAGGATACTTCAATCAAAAGTATAACTATCTAAGAAATATTTCGCAGTTCCACATTTCTCTGGACGGCAGGACTCCCGAAAGAAATGAACTGCTTTCAGTCAAAGGAATAGGGCCCGAAACATGTGATTCAATTTTACTTTATGCCTATGGCGAAAAAGAATTTGTTGTCGATGCGTATACTCGAAGGATATTTTCCCATTTGGGCATTATTGATGAAAAGGACTCCTATAATAAAATCAAAAAGCTATTTGAAGATAATTTTGAAGGCAGCGTCAGTGACTATCAGGAATATCATGCACTTATTGTGGAGCATGCCAAAAATTTCTATTTTAAAAAACCCTATGGTGATAAGGATAGTATTTTAAATAATTTTAAAGTAAAGTAATATATGGAGGTGAAATAAAATGCAGTTTCCTATTACCAGAATGAGAAGACTGAGAAAAAATTCTAAAATACGTGATATTGTACGTGAAACCAAGCTTCAAAAGGAAGATTTAATCTATCCTATTTATTTCAAACAGGATTTGCAAGGAGATGAGAAGGAAGAAATTTCATCACTTCCTGGCGAATACAGATACTCCTTAAAAAGCGGTGTGGAATTTGCAAAAAAATTGGAAGAAAAAGGGTTGAAATCCATTATAGTTTTTGGAATTCCTCCCGAAGATGAAAAGGATGAAATTGCAACTCCTGATTATGCCGATACAGGCATCGTTCAAAAAGCAATCCGTGAACTTAAAAAGCAGACCAATCTTGTTGTTATAAGTGATGTCTGTTTATGCCAGTACACTTCACATGGCCATTGCGGTTTGATAGTGGAAAATGAGGATACTGATGATGGAATCGAAATATTGAATGATGAATCACTTGAATATATTGCAAAAGTGGCACTGTCCCATGCCAAAGCAGGTGCAGATATTGTAGCGCCGTCAGACATGATGGATGGAAGAGTCGGTGCCATCAGACAGGCTTTGGATGAAAACGGATATTATAATGTAATGATAATGTCTTATTCAGCAAAATATGCTTCTGCATTTTACGAACCGTTCCGTCAGGCGGCCTGTTCATCACCACATAAGGGAGACAGGAAAAGCTATCAGATGGATCCTGCAAATGCCGTTGAGGCAATTCGTGAATGTGAATTGGATGTAATTGAAGGATGTGACTTTTTAATGGTTAAACCTGCTCTGCCGTATCTGGATGTTGTAAGGTCAGTCAGAGATGAATTTATGCTGCCTCTGGTTGCATATAATGTAAGTGGAGAATATGCAATGATTATGGCAGCTATTGAAAAGGGCTATCTGACTGAAAGGGCAATAATGGAAAGTTTGCTTTCAATTAAAAGGGCAGGAGCTGATTTGATTATAACTAACTTTGCACCAAAAGTATTGTTGGAGGACATGATATAATGAATGTAAATGATATTGTAAAATTAACTCAAATAGCTTCCGCATTGGAAGTCAGCGGATACCCTAAACCGGGAAATGTTCACAGAACCCGTGATTATGACGATATGGTCTTTGAAGACTTTGTAATTAGTGGAATAGTAATTGGGGATGCTGTTCGTGAAGCATGCACTGACGTTGATGTTGAAAACCCTAGACTGGGAAAATACATTTTGGATGCAGTTGCCGAAACCGACAGATGGATACACAACAACACCAATTTGGGTATTGTGATGATGACTACCCCTATTGCAGTTGCAGCAGCTATCAGTGACAGTTTTGATGAATTGCGTCCAAACATTGTTAAATTGATGGCCAATACCACTGTAGAAGATGCATGCGACTTGTATGATGCAATCAATATAGCGGCTGCCGGAGGTATGGGTGAAGTGGACGAATATGACGTTACATCAGACTCCGCTAAGGATGAACTGAGAAAAAACAACCAGACAATGTATGATGTTTTAAAGATTTCCGCTTCATTTGACATGCTGGGAAGGGAAATGACTTCAGACATGCCTATCGTTTTTGAATTAGGTTATCCGACCTATCATGAACTTAAGGATAAATCTTTAAATGAGGCTTGTGTCATGACCTTTTTGACAATTCTCTCTCAGGTTCCGGATACTTTAATCTATAGAGAAGACGGAGAAGATGCCTCTTTAAAAGTCTCCATGATGACAAAAGACCTTCTTAAATTTAAGGATGATAGTGATTTTTCCGAAAAACTTGCTGAATTTGATGATTATTTATTTGATAATGGTTATAATCCAGGAACAACTGCTGATTTGACTGCAGCTTCCATTTTAGTAAGTAATTTAAAAGATCACTTTTAATTACTTTTTTTTATTGGATGTCTGAATTTTTTAGTTAGACTCCTAAAAAAAACTTTTCCACTTAAAACTTATTAACTTTAGGATTGAGATGGCAGAGGTCCTTGCAATTATAACATGGACTGTTTCCACACCAAGGAGTTAATTTACTCTTCTTAAATCTCTTATATTCCTTTTCTAAAAAATTATTCCTATAACCAAGATTTATTACATCCCATGGCAGGGAATCTCCAACTTCATATGCTCTAAAGTATTTTTTCCACTCGGTGATGGGACTGTTGATATTTCCATTTAATAACAGTTCACTAGCCTCAGGACCCGCAAATGACAGCACATAATCCTTGAATGTAGGTTCATTGGAATTAATACTCAATTTTAATGATTCATCAACAGGGCAACTTTTGATTCCATTCCCTCCATATCATAAGCATCCCATTGAAGAGATGTTTGTGGTTTTGGTATAAACAGGGATATTTTAACTTTAATTGACAAATCCTTATTTATGGTATTTTTTGTTTTTACGATTGATTTAATATACTCTGCCAATTCAATAATGTCTTGTTCGGTTTCATTTGAAAAACCCAACATAAATAAAATCTTTAAATTCAAACCCAGTTCAAATGCATCCTGAATAATATTCTGAATAAGATTTTCCGGAATATCCTTATTGATTGATTTTCTAATTCTATCAATTGATTCAGGATTTATCCCAATCACCTGCCCTCCTGATTGCTTTATTTGCTCCAATGACTCTCGAGTAATTGATTCAATTCTTGATGATGAAATTTCAATATTGAATCCTCTTTTTTGAAGATTTGAAATCAGTTCATCTATTCTTGAATAGTCGGTTATCGCATCTCCTGATAGGAAGATTTTACTGAATCCAGTGTTTTCACGTGTTTTTTCAGCAATTTCCACCAATCTTTCAACAGAAGTTTCTCTTAAAGGACGATATAAATAACCGGACATGCAGAATCTGCAACCTCTACCGCATCCCCGTGTCACCTCAAGTCGTGTCCAATTAATACGGTTTTTCTCATTATCACCTATTATAATCGGTTTTGTAGTATGGTATTTTTTATCCATATCCTCAACAAGAGCAATATTAGTTCTATTATTTAATTTAGGAATATACAGACC
>ONIK01000093.1 GCA_900317865.1 uncultured Methanobrevibacter sp.
CATTTGTTAAGCAATCAGACCATCCAAGTGTTTATCAATTTTCAGAAGAAATTGCCAAACACAAAATGATGGCTGATATTTTCCCGGTTGTGTTCCTCATTGTTTCAATGCTAATCCTCTTGACAACAATGACTAGGATAATTTCACATCAAAGAATGCAAATAGGAATATTAAAAGCCAATGGATTTAAAAATAGTACCATAACTCTGCATTATATATCGTATGGATTCTGGTTAGTTTTAACCGGTTCCATTTTGGGTTTGATTTTAGGACCAAAAATAATACCTCCAATATTCTATCCATCAATGATTAAAACATATAAACTACCTTTATGGAGCCCTACCGGAAATATGAATTTTATATATCTAATAGTTTTAATGACCATATTTTCACTTGCAGTTTCATATCGTGCCATTTCAAGCATTTCACAAGAAAAACCTTCCGATGCCATTAAACCCAAAGCGCCTAAAATATCAACTTCAGGATTCATTGAAAGATTAAAGATTTGGAAAAAACTATCATTCAATTTCCGCTGGAATTATAGAGATGCAAAAAGAAACAGATTGAGAAGCGTGATGACCATTATAGGTGTTATGGGTTGTAGTGCACTTTTAATTGGTGCATTTGGATTATATGATGGGCTGAATGATGTAAAAGAATGGGAATATAATCAAATTAATCATTATGATTCAAAATTAATGATTGATGCCAACGCAACAACATCCCAAATTGATAAAGTAGCCAGTGATGTTAACGGAGACAAAATAATGGAGGAAAGAATTGAACTCGAAACAGATGACACGAAAAAAATGGGAAATATTCAGGTTTCAAACAGCACGGATTTAATAACGCCAACAGACAAGTATGAGAATAAAATAGAAATTGGAAATGATGAAGTTTCAATTTCACAAAAAATGGCAGACCAGTTAAATATAGACATTGGGGACACCGTTAAATGGCACATCATGGGATCGAACAAATGGGTCAATACAAAAATTGATAAAATCCATGCAGACCCAATATCACAGGGTTTAATCATGTCCCCAAATAAATTGGAAGAACTTAACCTTAATTACACTCCAACCAGTGTCATAACTTCACAGCACGTTAACAAAACATATGAGGGCTTTAAATCAACCACTACTCTTGATGACATTGAAAAGAGATGGGATGAAATAACCGAAACAGCATGGGTGTTAATTTACATATTATCCCTCTTCGCATGTATTTTGGCAGTCATAGTTTTGTATAATTTAGGATTACTCTCATTTACAGAAATTGAAAGGGAAATTGCAACACTTAAAGTACTGGGATTTAAAAGCAATGCATTGAGAAGATTGCTATTAACACAAAACCTAATATTTACAACTATAGGATTTATACTTGGTGTGCCTTTAGGCATCTATGTCCTGGATCTAATGTGGGCCTCTTCAGGAAATTCATTTTATACAATACCCAAATTAACCATTACAAATCTCATATTATCTGCTTCAATTACATTTTCCATATCAATACTTGTAAACCTAATGTTTTCAAATAAAATTAAGAAGTTAGACATGGTAGAATCACTAAAAGCCAATGAATGACAATATTTTTTAATATTTAAATTATATAATAAAATTTTTTATAATATTTTCATTTTTTAAGTTCAATCTGAAACATCAAGAAATCAAAAGTTTAGGAGTTTAGAAAAAATTAATGCCAAATATAAATTATTCTAACTCTCCACAATGTCATTTTTATTTTTTATAAACAGTATGGTTATTATTAATAATATTACCGTTATAATTATCATCATCAAGGAAGTTAAGCTAAATGAATTGACAGAAATCTGATTGTGAGTAATTTTTCCATTTGCCAGTATCTGCATTATCACAACTGTAATGGATGAACCTATTGCACCTATAACCTGCCTTGCAGTGTTGTTAATTGCTGTTGCATCTTCAACATCCCCTGCTACAACGCTCATTGCCCATGTAATGGCCGGAGATAGGCCGAGTCCACAGCCGATTCCCCTAATTAGCTGAGTAATTAACAGGTATTCGAATGAGGAATTCATATTATAATTCATCATGGCAACAAAACAAATAATATTTAAAATTGATGAAGCTATTAAAACCGGTTTTATTCCAATTTTATCAGCCAATACAGGACCTATGAAATTAAAAACTATCATAATTATTGCGGCAGGGAATAATATGAGTCCAGATTCTGTTGAAGAGTAATATGCTACATTTTGAACAAACAAAGGCACCATTACATTGATTCCGCACATTATAAAGTAGAGCAATGATGCAAAAACAGTTCCATATACAAAATACCTATTTTTCAGCACAGTCAAGTTGATCAAAGGTTTTTCAATCTTTTTTTGACGATTGACAAATATTATTAATGATATTGCTCCAACAACAATTGGTAAAATTACATGAGTTAGGCTGAATCCGAACTCTGCAATATTTGAAAATCCAATCATTAACCCTACACAAAACAGTATTGATAATATCAATGAAGGAAAATCCAAAGGATAATTTTCAGTTTCAAGCTCAAAGTTTGCAAAAAGCATTGCCAAAATTAAGATTACAACAGCAATTATTGCCAAAAATTCAAAAATAACTCTCCAGTTATATAAATCAACTATAACTCCTCCTACTGTCGGCCCCATTGCAGGCACAATTCCAACAAGAAATCCCATTAATCCCATGAAAAATCCCCATTTTTCCTCGGGCATTATCCTGAAAATCAATATCTGACCTATTGGCAATAAGATACCAGTTCCCATAGCTTCCAGTATTCTTCCAACAATCATCATTTCAATGCTTGTTGATAAAAAACAAACCACCGAACCTATCATGAATAATACAAGGGATGTTAACAATATTGTTTTGATTTTAAATCTTTTTGTAATGTATGCAGTTGGAGGAATCATTACTCCAAGCACCAACAGGAATATGGAGTACGTCCATTGTGCAGTTGCAGAAGATACTGCAAAATCATCCATATAATAAGGCAAACTTGTTGTTACAATACTTTGTGATATTAAAGTAACTGAAGAAGCCAGTATAATTATAATTAAAGTTATTAAACCAGTGTTGTTTTTAAATTGCATAATTTTCACTTGAACTATGTCTAATTTATAGAAGTTGAGGATTCTTACTTCACGGCCGTATACTGTAATGAGTATAGGATTACGTGCTATCACTCTTGTTGCGAAAGTTCAGACAGATTAATTAATATTGCTTTTTAAATTTGATTATCATTGAAAAAATTAATTTAAATTTGTCCTTGCCATTTATTATTTTTATTATCATGTTATTTAAATTTCATCTGAATCATTTGAAAATTAATACCTGCATTTGTGCAATTCATCGTGCCTTGTAGAGCTCAGAGTTTTCTTGCATTAATAGACATGTTCTTTGAGATTTTGAAGTGGAATTTACCGCAAACAGAAGTCCAAAATATGATGACATATATTCCAAATATCAACCTGCACATCTATAATTTTACTTCACAATAACTGAATTATAATCAATTTAAATACTACAATTTCCATATATAATAACATAACATACAATATAATAATTCAATCAATTGTTCAAATAGGATATTTCATCCTAAGCGGGATTTACTTTTAGTGTTCAGATTAATAATAAAGTGGAATTAGGGTAATTTAAATGAAAATGTATAAAGATTATAGAAGATTAGAAAATATTGATGAACTTCGTATTTATGATATTAATGAAAAAGAGCTATATAATCCAACACCCCTTGAATTCCATGTCGATGAAGTTCCATATCCACAGCTCATAAGCAATATCCCCATGGATGTAAACATTTTAATACCCCATAACGATGGAAATGATTTTATAATCAAATCAGCAGGGAACTTTATACTTAATCGAGGAAATCTCCAATTGGATGATGTGCGAGGAAGATTATTAAGCAAGATTTCGCCGGTTTTTTATGAAATCTTTCATGAATATCTCCATGAAGCCTACAAATCTCAAGAAACCAAGGTGATACATGTCTTTTATTATGGTGTGGAAAAGTTATCCAAAATCACCATTGTCAAGATTCTTTATGAAATGAACAGGATATTTGTTTTTGCAGACCACATCAACACCGACAAGGGCACTTCCGACGAATTTGAAAAAATTCAGTATGCAGAGGATAAAGTCAACATGATGGAATACTTCACACAAACTGGAAGTTACCGTAGAATTGATGGAAAATATACATGGACACAAGGAATTTATAACATCATAAATCGCCCTAGAGAAGATTATGACGATTATCACAACATTGTTTTTGACCTTGCCATTCCAGAAGACAAGGAACTGATTGAAAAAATCTTAAAAATTATGGATACTGACACCACTCATCATGAAGACCTCATCAGAATCAAAACCGAAGATGGAACCTTAAAGTATCTTGAAATTAACCTATATTCTAATTTCGATTAAAACGGGACCCTAATCAGCCGTTACGGTTTATTTAACGATGTAACCCAATATTCTAAAAAATCCATGACAAAACCTGTTGATTTCCTATTACAGGGCTTTAAAAACAGCAAGAAACTGGCATTGTTAATCGAACCGTTAAATCCCAAACATTTTGAATTTTCAGAAGGATTTTATTATTTCATAAATAAAAATCCAAAAGATTATGTTCACTCCCTTGACATTATCAACAATATCGTTGAAGATGAAACAAAAAAACAGATTATCAGATTAGTTGAAGGAGAATTGGACAGAATTGATGAAACATTCACATATAATGTCGATGGGGATGAAAATAATCAGAAAATATGTGAACTGTATATTGAACGCTTTGAATTTAGCAAAAAGAATCATAGCCTCGGATTTTTATCAGACATTACCGATGAAATGAATAAGCAGCGCGAATTGCGTGAATCTAATGAACATAAAATAATGTTAATTAAAGAGGTTCACCACAGAGTTAAAAACAATCTGCAAATTCTCAATAGTTTCCTAAATTTAGAAAAAAGAGTATATAATAACGAACCGGATGTAATCATAGAGCATATGCAGACACGCCTAACTTCACTGGCGCTATTGCATGAAAAGACCTATAATACCCAGGACTTTAAAAATATTAATCTAAACGATTTCATGCAAGACCAAGACAATCAAATTAAAAATTTAGTTAGTATGAACGATAGCGTCGAATTTGAATCCATAATTGATGAAGACCTCAATTTAACAATTGAAGTTATCACCCCATTATTATTAATCATTGATGAATTAATTATGAATGCCCTAAAACATGCCTTCCCAGATGAAACAATTAAAAATAAGAAGATTACCAAGATCATAACCAAAATCGATGAAAATACCCTCCAAATGACATTCAAAGACAATGGTGTAGGCATTGACAATCCTAAGAACATTTCTAAAAATCTGGGTTGCACAATCATTAAAAGCCTCACCAAACAATTGGACGGCGAAATTAAATTAGTGGAATATAGAAACGGGACTGAATATAAATTAACTTTCCCTATAAAAATGGCACATACAATACATGACTAATCAATTCCAACATGATTTTGACTGTTGAAAAAATCCAAACTTGTCGTTTATTATTCTTATTTTTAGCTATGAAATCTTTCTTATTTTTTAACCCAACCCACTTTAACTGAATACCCTCCCTTAAAAGTTAAATATATGCAATTTTAGAAAATGATTGTCCAATGGAATTCATAATATTATAAATAAACCATTTAAATGTGTCAATTCCCCCATTTCATGTCTTGAAAGATCCATATCGTTAATTTATTATCCAGATTTTTTGTTTATGACATATTCGACATTATTAAAACCCAATACATTAGTAAATTTGAGATTTTCATCATCAGAAACCTGTTTTTTGATTTCATCAAATAAGCCTTCCTTACCTGTATCCTTAATGTTTACATTGACATTGTCATCATAGTCAATGACCAT
>ONIK01000043.1 GCA_900317865.1 uncultured Methanobrevibacter sp.
TGTTAAATACTACAGAAATGCATCACAGTACACTGTTAAAGTTTTAGGTGATGACGGTAAAGCTGTCGGAGCAGGTGAAAGTGTAACATTCAACATCAACGGTGTATTCTACACTCGCCAGACCGATGCAAACGGTATTGCTAAAATCAACATTAACTTGCAGCCTGGTGATTATGTCATTACTTCCGAATATAAAGGTTGTGTTGTATCAAATAACATCAAAGTATTGCCTATATTGAACGCTACTGATATTAATATGAAATATCGTGACGGAACTCAATTCAAGGCAACATTGGTTGACGGTCAGGGTAAACCTTATGCTGGTCAATCTGTAACATTCAACATTAACGGTGTGTTCTACAACAGGCAAACTGACAGTTCAGGTACGGCAAGATTAAACATTAACTTAATGCCTGGCGAATACATTATAACTTCAAGTTATAACGGTTCAAGCATTGCAAACACTATAAAAATCAGTGCATAAGAGAAGTTATCAAACTTCTCTTTTTTTTAATTTTCACAAAAACATTTCAGGACTATTTTTAGCAAGATTTCTTCATATCATTTAATCAAAATATTGACAGTTATTTTTAATGGTTATGTTAATCATATCATAAATTAAGATGCATGTATTTCATTTGCTTGATTTTATAAAATAAAAATAAATATCATCAATGTCTAATCTACCATGTACTGATTAAAATTAATGATTTTTACAAATTTGTATTTGTGCCATTGCTAATTTTTTTCTTTAACTTGCATTAACTTTTAAATATTTTGTAAAATATATATTATATGTAACTGTAAAGTAAAAGAATAACTATTTTAGTTCACATTAATAATTAATAAATTTTATGTTTTTTTAAAATACTGAGGTTGTGATAAAAACTAATTGAGGAAAATTTATGAGTGAAGTTAACAAATGGGATTCTCCATTGTCATTTATTCTGGCAATGATTGGAGCTGCAGTTGGATTAGGTAACATTTGGCGTTTCAGTTATGTGCTTTATTCCAATGGCGGTGGTGCATTCTTCATTCCCTATCTTGTTGCAATTTTTCTTATGGGTATTCCATTTTTAATTCTGGAATACGGAATAGGATTTTCCTATAAGGATTCATTTCCAAATATCTTTAAAAAGATAAATCCCAAATTCGAAGTCATATCATGGATTCTGGTTCTGAGTGTATTTATGATTGCCATTTATTATGCGGTTATTGTTGGCTGGGATTTGGTATATTTAATTTCAAGCATTAATTTTTCATGGGGAAGTGATCCTGCACTTTACTTTGCAAACTCTGTTGGAGGAAGTCCTGATTTATCACAGATAACTTCATTCATGATTCCAACGATTATTGCTGTTTTGGTAATCTGGTTTTTGGTATGGTATATTTCCCATAAGAATCTGAAGAAAGGTATTGGCAGGTTTTCAAGAATATTAATTCCTGCTCTTTTCATTATAATGGCAATAATTATTGTTTATTCAATTTCTCTTCCCGGATCTGCCATAGGTATCAATACTCTGTTAAATCCTGACTGGAATTCTTTAACTAAAGTCGAAATTTGGCTTGCTGCATTTTCACAAATTCTATTTTCATTAAGTATGGGTCAGGCCATTTCAATGAGTTATGCAAGTTACCTGCCTGATAAGGCCAGATTAATAGATGATGTATTTGTTGTTGTTGCATGTAACTGTTTATTTGAAGTATTTACTGCATTTGGCATATTTTCAGTATTGGGATACATGTCTGCAACTGCAGGAACGCCTATAGTTCATTTAATAAGTGAAGGAACCGGTCTGGTCTTTATAGTTTTTCCAATGATTTTCAATATAATGGGTCCTGTTGGACATATATTTGCCCCTATTTTATTTATAGCAATTTTATTTGCAGGAATAACCTCTGCGATAGCAATAATTGAGCCTATGGTTAATTCAATTATGCACAAATTTGACTGGACTCGTAAAAAGGCGGTTACTGTACTGGTATGTATTGGATGCTGCTTTTCATTGATTTTTACAACGGGTGCAGGCAGTTATCTTGTTGAGATTGTAGATACATTTTTAAATAATTTTGCTTTAATGCCTCTTATAGCTATCCAGTGTATAGTTTTCACACATTGTATTGATTTGGACTCACTCATGTCCCTATTAAATGAAAATAGTAAATTTAAAGTTGATACTCCATGGACATATATCGTTAAGTATATTTTGCCCATATGTTTACTCTTTATGTGGGTATGGGGAGTATTCGATTTGATTGGCGGTACCAAGACATTTGAACTTGCGGTCTGTGTACTTTTAACTGCTGTACTTTTAATAACCAGTGTGATTTTAACAAGGATCAAGTCCAAAAATTAATGAAATAACTTCATGCATTCATGAAAAATGGGATGGTGGTTTTTAAATTAACAAAAATGACAAAAGAAGGATATTCATTCCTATTTTTCTTTTTTAATGTGAAAGTATGTACTTACATTTGAAAATATTTATATACTTCTTTTTATAAACTAAATATAAGAAATACAAGTGATATTATGAATAAAAAAATTATTTTAACATTGGTTATCATATCAATTGCTTTAATTGGTATCAATTTTCTTGCAGCATCATTTCATGCTAAACATCATGATTTATGGTTTGATTCCCAAAGCCACAACCAGGATTCATGTTCATACTGCGCACATAATTCTGATGGCTTATCCTTTGATATTCAGAGTTTAAATACAATTCCTTCTAATTTCGGGTTAAATTATTGCAGCAACTCAGGATTTGGGATTGGCACAAACAGTTAAATGTGACTGTTAAGTGCTTAATTCTTATGCTGCTTATCTCTTATTTTTTTTTAAATTGGAAATTTTTTACCATAGAATATGTAAAAATATCTAAAACTTTAAATACTATTAATTTAATATAATTTATTAATAGTTATGATTATTGAAATGTCTTATTTTCTTCATAACGATTAATTTGATATTATTTCATTATTATAAGGAGGAGTTATTAATGGCAAGATTTGAAGAAGCAGAAAACAGAATGTTCAATATTAAAATCTGCTTAAAATGTAACGCTCGTAACCCTGCTGGTGCAACAACTTGTAGAAAATGTGGTTACAAAGGTTTAAGATACAAAGCTAAAGAACCAAGAGGATAAATCTATTCTCTTTTTCTTTTAACTATTTTTTTATTTTTACTTAATTTATATAATCAATTTTTAGTCAGTTCTATTTTTCATCATATTCATCTAATCAATTGAAGCATTAATTTAATATATAATTTTAAATAAAGATATTTGCATGAAAGATGTTGAAGCATACATTAAAAATATATTGGAAAATAGAAAAATTCATTTCACGTTAATCGATCCTGATGAACAGTCACCTGAAGAAGCTTTAAATATTGCTACTGAAGCTATAGAAGGTGGAACAGATGGTATTATGATTGGAGGGTCAACTGTTAACAATGAAGATGTTGACAACACCTGTAAAATATTGTCTGAAAACATTGCTGTTCCCATAATCATATTTCCCGGAAATACAAGCAGTGTTAGTAAATATGCTGATGCCATATTCTTTATGAGTTATCTTAATTCCACAAATCCTTACTGGATTATTGGAGCGCAAGCTCTTGGTGCATTGCCTGTTAAAAAATCCGGAATTGAGATATTGCCTATGGGTTATATGGTTGCTGAACCTGGCGGAACTGTCGGCTGGGTTGGGGATGCCAAACTTGTTCCTAGAAACAAGCCGAAAATACCTGCGGCATATGCGATGGCTGCCGAAGCTTTGGGAATGAGATTCTTTTATATTGAGGCGGGATCCGGTGCTGACAAACCTATTCCTCCTGAAATGGTTGCATACACTAAAAGAGCTACTGATGATATGATTGTAGTTGTTGGCGGTGGTATACGTGACGCTAAAGCAGCTTATACTGCAGCTAAAGCTGGCGGAGATATTATAGTTACCGGTACTGTTGTAGAAGAAACTGATGACATCAAAGCTAAAATTCAAGAAATTACCGGAGCTATTAAAAAAGCTTCCATGGAGTAGTCTTCAACTGCTCTACCACTAATTTTTTTTATATATATTGACATACTATATATTATGTTAAAGTCCTTGTATATTAAAGCACTAAATAATAGACGATATATTCAACCAGAGCCAGAAAAAAACAATGATTTCTCTTTGGAGGGCAAATGGTTTGACAGGCCTTTTGCTAAAAGCAGAAAAGAATTTTCCATAGCTGCTGGAGATGGAAGTTTCAATATTAAAAAGTTTTTAATGTTTAATTACTGTCCTGTATCTGCTGAAGCCCTTATTTATGATGATGATTTGATAAATATTGAACAGTCAGAGATATTTGAGATGGAGCATGTTCCATTCATTAAGGAATTGATACCTAATTACATGTCAATATTTGAGCTTAAGTGCTGTTTGAAAGCTATAAGTGAATATGATGTTGACTATTATTTATTTGACGGGTCCATTTTTGGGGATTTGCAAAATCATTATCCCAAAGGCGCAAAGCAGCCTGCAGATTTAAAGGAAAAGATAGATGATGGTGTCCTGAAATATTTCACTGATGTAATCAGTGATTTATCAAATTTGGATTTGTCATTTCCGACAGTTAAAAGAAAGGTTTATGCCCATCCGTCAAAGGATCTTGATGAAGTTTATGATTTGTACCTCTCATCAATAGAGAAGTTATTGGTTTTAAGGGAAGTTTTAAAGAGCAATAAAAAGATTATTTCAATCTCCAAAACCTCCTCGAGCAATGATATATTCCACAGCAATGCGCCGGATATTGGAATCCTGGACCAGTTTACCCAAAAGCAGGGAATGTCCAGAATCATTAGGAAAAAGGTTGGAGACAGCATTGCTGTTCCGTTTCCAGTATTCAACGATTTTTTTTCAAAATTATGGTTTACAATTTTTTATGTAAGGCTGGAGGAAAATAAAAACGTTTTGAAAGTGGAGCTTCCATATTATGCCGAAGATGATGAAATAGCTGAAATCGTTGAAATAATCAAAAGGGATTCTGCTGAAGGATATCCTTATCTGCTTAACAAGGCACACAATGATGTTGTAATTACAAATAAGCATGTTGATGAACTTTTAAAAATTAGTAGAATTTATGAAACAACAAATAGAGAACAATTAAAAAGGTGATTAGATGGTAGTAGGTTTTTGTGTTGGTGAAATCTCTCTAACGGAGTTAACATTTATTTCAGATAAGATGCCTCAGGTTGGTGAATACGTTACTGTTGACTATGACGGAAAAAAGGTTTTGGGAATGGTTGAAAACCTTGTGAGAGGAAATGATGCTTTAAATATTGATTTGCATGATGTGGATGCAATCCAGACCATTGCACGTATTGGAGGCAATGACTATTACATCAAGGGAAAGGTAAAGCTTCTAGGTGATGTCAATGATAACCTGAGGCTGCCCAGAACCCCTGCACTTCCGGGAACACCGATTAAGCTGGCAGACAAGGAAATTCTGAATAAGGTTTTCAAGGTTAAAAATCCGGTTAAATTGGGAACACTTGTAAATCAAAGGGATATTGAAGTCAATGTTGAAGGAAATCCAATACTGAACAGGCATTTGGCAATTTTGGCAATGACGGGTGCAGGTAAATCAAATACCGTTGCCGTATTGATGGATCAGCTGCTTGGATATAACGTGCCGATTTTTGTTTTTGACATGCATGGTGAATATAGGGATGCTGATTTTCCAAACGGCTCTGTTAATGTAATTCAGCCTAAGATTAACCCAACATACATGACATTCAGTGAAATCAAAAAGCTGGTCAATATTCCAAATAATGCATTCATTCAGGAAAGGCATTTCAGATATGCTTTTAACAAAGCTAGAAAACAAATTGAAGAGGGAACCGAACATACATACAAGTTTTTGGAAGCCATGTATGATATTCTGGCTGTCAGGTCACAGGAAGAAGGTTCAGACAAGCAGATTGTTGATGTTATGAATAAGATTGATGACGCCAAGGACAGATACAACAATCTATTTGATAACAATAAGGGAAATATACTCACCAGCATTAAAGTGGGTCATGTCAATGTACTGGATTTAAGCCAGACTGATGAATCAGTATCTGAAGTTCTTGTAAGCCACATTCTAAGAAATGCTCTTCAAAGAAGAAAAAATGCAGTCCATGGAAATTCAAAAGATAAACTGGAACATCCAGTATTTTTTGTTGTAGAGGAAGCACATATTTTAGCTCCAAACAAACGTGATTCCCAGTCCAAGTACTGGATTCAAAGAATTGCAAGGGAAGGACGTAAATTTGGTTTGGGACTGTGTCTTGTCAGCCAGTCTCCAAAGACTGTTGACCATGATGCCCTCTCCCAGATGAACAACATGATTATATTGAGACTTGTTGAACCGGAAGATCAAAGGCATGTGCAGTCAGCTTCAGAATCATTATCAAAGGATTTAATTAATCAATTGCCTTCCTTGAATGTTGGTGAAGCTATTGTTTTGGGTTTGATGAGTAAAGTGCCTACATTAGTTAAAATTGATGAGTTTAAAGGCCGTCGTACTGGTGGTGATTTGGATATTATTGGAGACTTAGCAACATTTAATCAAAGCGAGGAAGAGGAAATCAAGTCCCAGGAAAGAGAAAGTCTTGATTTGGGGTATGATTATTAGTCAGAGGCAATATTGTCCTTAGAACAAACAAAAATATTATATAATTAATACATTAAAATACTACATAGTTAAATACTTTACAAGTGTTTAAATTGGTTATATACAAAAATTTAAAAAGGTAATATAATGAAATTTGCACATTTAGCAGACACTCATTTAGGTTATCGTCAATTTGGTTTATTTGAACGAGAAAAAGACTTTTATGAAGTGTTTGAAAAGATAATTGATAGAATAATTGAAGAGAAAGTTGATTTTGTAATACATAGTGGGGACCTGTTCGATAACGCAAGACCATCTCCCTTGGCTCTTTTTACATTCCAGAAAGGTTTGATAAAACTTAAAAATGCCAATATTCCTGTTTATGCTATTGCAGGAAACCATGATAGTGTAATGCGTAAAGGTTCCATTCCTCCACAGGTATTATTTAAAAAGTTTGGCCTAAAAGTAATCAGTCCGATAAATACAAATTATATGTATGAGGATGTTTTTATTGGAGGACTGCCGTTTTATCCGTCATCACAATATAAGAATCTAAAAAACAAGCTTTCAGAATTATCAAAAAAGGCAGCCAATCATGAAAAATCAATATTGGTATTGCACCAGGGCATTGACAAGTATTTCAACTTGCAGTACGAGTTGGAAATCGGTGACGTTCCGGATAATTTCACATATTATGCTATGGGTCACCTTCACAACTATATTCATGATGACTTCGGAAACGGAAAACTTGTATATCCGGGTTCCAGTGAAGTCTGGAAAACCACTGAACTTCCAGACTATAGGAAAAATGGAAAAGGCTTTGTTATAGTGGATCTGGATGGTAAAAAACCTGTCGTTAATAGGATTGCAATTACTCTTCCACGTGAGTTCATTGAAAGAACCCTTGATTATGATAATCTGGCCAGTGGAGTTGAAGACATAAAACAGACTATTAAGGATTTTGACAAAAAACCTATTCTTAATCTGACTGTCAATAATGTAACGTCAACCAGCAATGCATATGAAATAATTAATGAGGAACTGGAGGATTTGGCACTGATGATCAGGCCTAAATTCATTACTCCTGGCGAAGAAGATATTGATTTAATCATTGATAAGGAGAATGCATTGGGACCTATTGAAGTATTGTCTTCAAGACTGGAAAGCTATGATGATGAGGACATTACCAAATTTGCTACTGAACTGTATGGATTGCTTTCCAAAGACAGAAATGATGAAGCAAGAGAATTAATTGATGAATTTTATAAAGAGAAATATTCTGTTGAAGAAGTAGAGGAGGATGAACAATGATTTTCAAACGTTTAAAATTAAAGAATTTCAAATCATATGCACATGAAATCATTGGATTTGATAAAGGAATCACTGTTATTGTTGGAGAAAATGGTGCAGGTAAATCCTCTATTTTTGAAGCCATTAGTTTTGCTTTATTTAAACAACATACTGCAGGTAAATTAAATGATTTGGTTCGCAATAATGCTGAAAATATGTCTGTTGAACTGGATTTTGTATCAAGAGGAAAAGAATACAGAATCATTCGTGAAAAGACCAAATCCAAAACAGTATCCAGGCTTATGACCAAAACATCAAGTGACGGAGACTTCATGTCACTTTGTTCCGGTGAAAAGGAGGTGTCCAGCACTATCCAGTCAATATTGGATATGGATGCTAATCTGTTCTTAAATGCAATTTATATAAGGCAGGGTGAAATTGCAGAGCTTGTAGATAAGCAGCCTGCTGAGAAAAAACGTTTAATAGGTAAATTGCTGGGACTTGATTCACTTGAAACCGCCTGGAAAAATTTATCTCCGATGATCAATGAATATGAAAATAAATTGTCTGAAATCAAAGGTAAACTTTATTCCAAATCCGCACTGCAGGATGAATATGAGCAAAAAACTAATGAGCTCAACGAATTAAAAAACAGGGGACACGATTTGGAATCTCAAATTGAAGAAGTTAAACAGTTAAGGGATGAAATTTCTGAAAACAAACGTGTTATGGAACGTGAAAAAGAGATTTATGATACTCAAATGAATAATCTGGCTAATGAACAGCAAACATTGGAAAAACTTGAAAAAGACAAACAGGTTATTCAGGAAAACCTTGATAAGATTCGTGAAGCTGAAGAAGAAATCGGACGATTGGAAAAATATGTTTCTAAATTGGATCTTTATCTTGACTTTGAAAAATCTGTTGTCAGCATTCAGTCTTTAAAAGAGTCTGAAATTGAACTTGAAGATAAAATAGATTCAATTAAAGAGCAGAAACAACTCATTCATTCTAAAAAACAGGGATATAATGATTATTTAGCATCCGATGAAAAGATTTCTGCATTAACCAATAAAAAAGTTGAATTGGAAAAGCAGCTGGCAACAATTACACAGCTTGAAAAGGATAAAAAAGAGCTATTGAAAAGAATTGAATCAGATAGAAATGATATTGAAAAGTTCTTTTCACTTTCCAAAGAAAAACTCCTTGATTTTGGAGTATCACAGGATGATTTGGCATCTGTTGATAATTTGAAAAAGTTAGGTGACATTACCAATGAATTCCTTGAGGAAATTTCAACAAAAATAGAGGATTTGACCAATGATATTGCCTCTAAAAAAGAGGATATTGTTGCATTCAAACAGGCTATTGCAGCCAGTGAAAAACCCTTAGAAGAACTGGCCGATGTTGATAATAAATGTCCTGTCTGTCAGTCAGACATTGATGAAGCTAAAAAGCAGGAATTGATTAATCAGTATAATTCAAACATTGAAGAAAATACTAAAGCAATTGAACAGCATGAGGAAAATATTCGTTTGTTCACCAAAAACAAGGACAGCTATAAGGAAAAACAGTCCAAAGTTAAAAAATTATCCGAAGACATTCTTGAGTATAAATATAAATTTTCAAATCTCGAAAAAGACTTGCAGCGTTTAAGTGAACTCGATGAAGGTATTGATGCTAAAGAGTATACCGGAAATAAACTGGGTGAATTAATTCTGGAAATTGCCGAAGAAAAGAAAAAACGTGAATCCTATAAACAGGACCATGATGACTATAATCAGTCTAAAGGTGCTTTGGATGTGCTGGGTAGTCAGACTGAATCCGAATACAAATTGAAACAGGTTAAAAATGAAATTGATGTTCATGTTCAAAACATTAAGTTAGCTATTGAAAATGATTCTCACCTGAGTGGGGATATGGATAATTTAGAACTTAAGGAACGTATTGATGATTTGAAAGAGAAAAATGAAGAATTCAATCAGCTTAAGGGTTTTGTCCAAAATAAAAATACTTTAACCACTCAATTTGATTCTATTAAAGAGGATATTGGTGTTTCCAATAATCAACTTGAAATTATTCAGAATAAAATTGATGCATCAACTTATGATAAGGAAAAATACGAGCAAATCACTTATCGTGATGAGATGTATACCAGAAGATATGAGTCCTTCACCAATGAGCTGTCTGAAATTAAAGGTCAGGCTAGAGAGCTGATTAATGTTCATAGAGGTTTAGCTGAAAAGATTAAACATAATGAAATGTTTCAAAAAGAGTATGATAATATTTCACAGTATCTTGTTTTATTGAAAGATATTCGTGACTTATACGGTAAGAATGGAATTCAGAAAGAATTAAGGAACAATTCAAGACCTATCATTCAGAAAAATACCAAAAAATTCTTCGATGACTTCAACTTCAATTATTCCGATTTGATATTGGATGAAGAGTATAATGTTGTCGTAAGAGGTCCTGAAGGTGAATCATCAATGTCCATGGTTAGTGGTGGTGAAAAAATAGCTATTGCATTGGCTTTAAGATTGGGTATCACTAAATCAATGGCCAAAGGTGATTTGGAAACTATTTTACTGGATGAACCTACAATTCATTTGGATGATGCAAGAAGACATGAATTAATTAACCTGTTAAAAGAAATGTCTCTATTGCCGCAGATGATTATTGTAACACACGAAAATCAGCTGGAAAGTGCTGCGGATAATCTGATTAAGGTAGAAAAAGAAAATGGAATTTCAAAAATAGTAAATTAATTTTTTTTACTATTTTTTTTTAAATTAATTCGTCTGAATTTTTGATGGAATCGACTATGCAGTTTCCGTTCCATCCGACTATTGTGGCTGCTTTTTCTTCAAGTTCTTCGGGAACTTCTTCAAGTCCGTATGGCCTTACCAGAACTATAGGAATATCATATTTTTCAGCCGCTTCAACCAGTTCGTCAATTTGTTCTTTGTTGTCTTTGTATAATCCTGCAAGTATAATTACACGGTCTATTTTATTATAGAATTCATCTCCTGCTGTTGCATATGATCCGGTAATGGATTCTTTCCATAGGAAATCTACTTTTTCAAAAAGCTTCTGTGTAAATTGACGGTATTCTCCTGTTTTATCAATTCCATTACTAATGATTAAATTGTAAATCTTATCATCCTTATCCTCTTCAAACATTCTAATCACCAATCAAAAAATATATTTTATAAAATACTTAAACTATTATTATATTTAATATAATTTATTTTAAGGTTTATGTTTTTTATGAAGGCGGCGGTTATTGGTTTAGGTGTTGAAGGTAAAAAGGCAGTAAATTCACTTTTAAAACATGGATGGGAAGTTTATGCAAGTGACTTGAATAGTAACATTGATTTATCTGATTTAAGTTTACCAGGCATTTCTCTGAATTTTTTAGATGGCGGAGAAACTTTTTCCATTGTTTCTGATGATTTAACTTTGGATTTGGGATTTACCAACTCTCAGGCTATTGACGAATGTGATGCAATTGCCATTAGTCCCAGCATGTTTGGCGGTTCTTTTGCCAATAAATTGTTGAATGAAGGCAATCTTTTAAGTGATGTTGTATCAAAGCATAAAAAGATTCTTACTATAGGTATTACAGGAACCAACGGTAAAACCACTACGGTTCACATGCTGAAATCCATTTTGGAAAATGCAGGAAAAAAGGTTCTTGTAGGCGGAAACGGTGGCGGAGGCTTTTCAGGTTATTATGACTTGATGCTTGAAGCTGAAAATGGAGATTACGATATTCTTCTTGTTGAAGTATGCGACATGACTCTTGATTTTTGCAACTATGCTTTTGACTTTGATATGGTTGGTCTGACCAATATAGGCAATGACCATATGGATGTTCACAAAACAATTGCTAATTATAAGGATTCTTTAGTCAGATTTTTCACAGGTAAAGAGATTTTCACAGCATTCAATCAGGATTTCAACAGTAATTTCAAGGAAGTTTCCTCCAAGCACATTTCCTATTTTGAATATCAGGATGAACTGAAGGTCTTCGGTAAATTCAATAAGCTGAATGCAGGTTTGGCAATGTCCATAGCTATTGAGCTTAAAGTTTCCAAAGACATTATCAAAAAGTCTTTAGCCGATTTTGAAGCTGTTAGCGGTCGTTTGGATGTCTATAAAATCAATGATGCATTGGTTTATGTTGGAAAAACCGACAATTCCGATGCTTTGAAATCCGTGCTTTCAGAAAAAGACTTTTATGCTATTTTTATAGGTACTCCTCGGGCTCATGAAACCCATAGGCTCGATATTATTGATGTGGCCGTCAGGTATAATCCTGAGGTAATTGTAGTTTTCCCTGGTTTGGATGACAGCCTTGATTTGGTTTTATATCGTCTAAATTACCTGAAGTATCGTGGCAGAGTATTAACGGCGACTTCTTTGGATGATATTATAGCTTATGTTGCTGAATTTTCACATGAGGAAGCAATGCTTATCGGAGGTAATGGTCAGGATGCCATTATTAATATTCAGGAAAGAATAAAACTGATTTCTGAAAAATTGTCCTGAATTTAAAAGTTATGGATTAACTTTAAAAAACAAGAAAATCATAATTATATAGTGATAAATAATAATGGGGACTAAAAGTGTTAGATATAAAATTATTCAGAGAAAGTCCAGAAATAATTATAGACTCTGAGAAGAAAAGATTTAGAAGCACTGAAAATGTTGAAAAAGTAATAGAATATGACACCTTATGGAGAGAAGGTGAAAGAAAATTAAATTCTTTAAGATCTGAAAAAAACAAATTATCAAAATCATTTAAAAAAGCAAAAGAAGAAGGTAATTTAGAAGAAGTCATTAAACGTTCAAAGGAAGTAGCGGCAGAAATTAAAGAATTGAGTGCTAAAAACGAAGAATGTCTTAAACTCAGAGATGACTACAGATACAAAGTCGGAAACATCATAGATGAAGATGTGCCGATTTCAGATACTGAAGATGATAACGTAGTTGTTAGAACTTACGGTGAAATACCTGAACATGATTTTGAATTGTTAAACCATGTAGATTTGATTAAAAAAATTGACGGTGCTGATTTGGAAACTGCAGCAAGCATTGCAGGAGCCCGTTTTTACTACTTGAAAAGAGATATTCTGCATTTAAACCTTGCATTGATTCAGTTTGCATTATCTGAGTTGGAAGCTGAAGGATATATTCCAATGCAGACTCCATTCTTTGTAAAAGGTGAAGTTGCAGCAGAAACTTCAGAGCTTGGTGAGTTCAAAGAAACATTATACAAGGTAGAAAACGAAGACATGTATTTGATTGCAACTGCTGAACAGACTTTGGCAGCTCTTCACAGAAACGAAATCATCGCACCGGATGATTTGCCTTTAAGATACTGTGCACTCTCAACCTGTTTTAGAAAGGAAGCGGGTTCACACGGAAAAGATACCCTTGGAATATTCAGGGTTCACCAGTTTGAAAAGATTGAACAGTTCATTTATTCAGCTCCTGAAGATTCAAGAAATCAGCATGATCACCTGATGGAAGTAACTGAAAGAATCTATCAGAAATTAGGCCTCTCATATCAGATAATAGCTATTGTATCATCAGCATTAAATGATAATGCAGCTATTAAATATGATTTGGAAGCATGGTTCCCTGGTTCAGGTGCATTTAGAGAATTGGTTTCATGTACTAACTGTAAGGATTATCAGGCAAGAAAAACCAAAACCCGTATTGGAAGAGCAGGTTCCGGAGATGCTCAGACTTTACAT
>ONIK01000015.1 GCA_900317865.1 uncultured Methanobrevibacter sp.
GAAGTACAAAACTCCAAAATAAAGAAACAAAACTCAAAGATGTATTATACAACATTTACAGAGCAATTCAGATATTTAAATGAGGGTTTCTACAAGGTTAAAAAACAAAGAAAATTCAACATCAACTACAAACCAACATAAAAATCAAAAAAAAAACATGAAATCAAAAATTAAGTTGACGACATTGCTTTTTTTATAGAAAAACTAGTTTTAAGTGAAAAATAGAGTTTTGAAAAAAAAGAAAGAAAAAGATTATTTGTTATCAAATAACTTTTCCAGAACAGATTGATTATGATTGATTATTTAAAACTGTAATATAGTCCATATAACATTAAAATCTCCATTTATATTATCCTTCCATATATCAATAGAGAACGATGTATTATCCGGATTAATACTGAACACCATATTATTCTTACTCTGCCATATTGCAGCAGGGACGGTAACCGGACATAGCTTATATTGCACTTCGGCAGGTTCAAACCAACAACAAGCATATATATTCGGGTCAGGATTTACCACATAAGTAAATACTACATAACCATCTTCATCACTCACATCAAATGTTGTGTAAGTATCAAGAGGTTTATTTTTATACAGGTTAAGCATTTTTTCAGAACTACTATCATTACTATAATGAGTATTAAATGCTACTGGAACATTAGCAACCGGATATCTATAACTAGAATCTAAAACCCTTAATTTAACAGCATGTATAACAATATCATTATGACCAAAATGCAATATAGTCGAATTTAAACGAGTAAGTTCAATATACTGGTGGTTGCTTTGTTGGGTAAGAGGGTTAATGAAAGTCATATATTGGTTATTGAGAGCAACATCATTAGCAATCACATTACTAACATCAGCATCATCATCAACAGAAACATTATTAACAATCACATCCTCAAAATCATCATTTACTGGTGCGATATCGTGGTCAAATTCAACTGCCGTGTCATTAAAATCAGAGCTTGCACTGGCGCATGACACACCTGCTAGTGCAATCATTATAAATATTAAACTTAAAAAAATTCTTTTCATTTTTTTCCCTTTATTGATTTTATGTTAATATATTTAAAAAAGAGCATATATAAAAATTTTCGCGTGCAAGTGCTTACTTACATCCTTAAATTAAAAAAACAGGACATATTCACAATTAAATCAAATATGCGACATTCATTATGAGTAAAGTTTTGGCATAAATTATTTTTAAATAGAAAATTGTTCATTTTGAAATATGCTTCGATTGCAAATTAAATTTGATGAAGGTTCTGATAAAAGAGCCATAACTTTAAATACATCTACAAAATCTATATTTCTCTCTTTTAAAATATTGAAAATTCTTTTCAAATTATATGCTGGCACTGTCTAAAATTGTCATGATGTAGCTTCGATTTTTTGGTTTTTTATTTGATTTTCTGTGTTGTTTTTTGATCACCGTTATCCTTGATTATGATTGTATGAATCCAGTTTCTATTTTAATCCATTCTGGAGCACCTAATGATGCGAAACTTTTCGATGAAATAATGGAAAACATGCAAAAAAGACGAATAATAGAAAAAGGAGACATCATAATTTTTGATAAAGGATATTAGAGTTATAAAAACTACCAATTAGGAATTAGCAAATACAAAATTATTCCTTTCATTTTTCCAAAAGATAATTTCAACAAAACAAAGCTCAACGACCAATTATCCTATCCATTACAAGTATTTAAGAAAACAAATAAAATATTAGTCCAAAAACAATTCTATAACAACCTTAAAATAGAATTATTTAAAAAATTAGAGAATTGGAAGAAATTCAAACCCATTCGAGGAAAAATAGAAGATTTCTTCAAATTACTCAAACAAGGACTCAACATGAGAAAAATACACAAATATACACCAAAATCTGTAACTAAAACAGTGTATTTAAATGTATTTTTAGGAGCCTTAATCATATCGCAAGGATTCTACTCAAAAACAGCCATACAACAATTATCTGAGAACTAAAAAATTCAGACCCCTAAAAAGTTAGTAATTAAAATACGATTAAATAAGTCATTATATAGTAAAATAACCAATTTATAATTGTTTAAAATTAAAATATCAGAAGTTTAGTAAAAATTTTTTCACGAAGAAAAAATCAATAGTGAAATAAAAAGAAATATTGTCTGTCAAAATCAAAAATAAAGACCAAAATAGATAATTTAGTAAAAAACAACAAATAATATCAATATTTAATTAAATTTTGACATGGTTTCTACAAGGTTAAAATATTATTAAATATTTCTAAAAATTGAATTGAGATTTACAATAAATATTATATAAATTAAAAAACATAATTTAATTATACTAAAAATTTTAGTATTACATTAAAGTAAAAAAGTGATATAATGGAAAAAAATGAAGAATTTGCTTCTAAAATGAAAAGTATTAGAGAAAGACAAAATATGAGTATTGAAGAACTAGCAGAAGCCAGTGGTGTTAAACTGGAAGTTTTACAAGCTATGGAAAATGGGGAAGTTATTCCATCCCTTACACCATTAACTAAAATGGCCAGAGCACTTGGAGTCAGACTTGGAACGTTTTTAGATGACACCCCACAAATTGGACCTGTAATAACAAGAGGAGGAAAAACAGACCATGCATTATATTTCTCAGGTAGAGAAGATGTTACAAACGCAACCAATTTAGAATACCACTCCTTAGGTGCAGGTAAAATTGACAGAAACATAGACCCTTTCATAATTGAAATTGCATATGAAGAAGGAGAAAAAGAATTATCTTCACATGAAGGAGAAGAATTTATTTATGTATTGGAAGGGGAAATTGAAGTTATCTATGGAAAAGACACTTTTGTAATCAGTGAAGGTGACACTATTTTCTACGATTCAGTAGTTCCACACCATTTACATGCAACAGGTAAAAAGAATTCAAAAATATTAGCAGTATTATACACACCATATTAACTTAAGGAGAATCGGATTAAAATGTTTAAAATAAATAAGAGTAATACATTTGAAAATAACAGTTTTAGATATTTTAAGCCAGATTTGCACTTGAGATTGAAGTAGGAGTAGAATTCAAGAATTAGCTTTTTTACAAAATTAATTATATAATAAAAAAGGTGTGAAAATGAGTGAATTATTTACAGAACTTCCTATAGGAAAGTTTTTTGAAACTCAAGTTGAAAAACAACCAGATCATGAGTTTATGGTTTATCCTGACAGGAATTTAAGATTTACATATAAGGAATTTAATGAAAGAGTTGACAATATTGCAAAAGGATTTTTAGCTTTAGGTATTGGAAAAGGAGACCGTGTTGGAATATGGGCTAAAAATGTCCCTGAATGGTTAACATACATGTTTGCAACAGCAAGAATCGGTGCAACCATTGTAACTGTTAATACAGCTTATCAATCCCATGAATTGGAATATGTTTTAGGACAATCCGAAATGAAAGCCATTGCAATGACTGACGGATTTAGGGACACAAGCTATTTTGACATTATCCATGAACTCGTACCCGAACTAAAGAGCAGTGCAAGAGGTAACTTAAACAGTGAAAAATTCCCATATTTAAAGTACGTTTTCCATGTAGGTCAGGAAAAGCATCGTGGAATGTACAATACCAACGAATTGATGTTGCTTGGTATGAATTACGATGAAGAAGAGTTTCAAAAAGCAAAAGATGATGTTTCACAATATGATGTTATAAATATGCAATATACAAGCGGTACTGAAGGTTTTCCAAAAGGAGTAATGCTTACAAGCAGAAACATCCTTAATGATGGATATTATATTGGAGAAAATATGAATTATACCGAAAAAGACAGATTACTTCTCCAGGTGCCTTTATTCCATTGTTTTGGTACTGTTTTAGGTGTAATGGCAGTTATTACACATGGTTCTACCATGGTTGTGCTTGAAGAATATGACCCTCTTCTTGCAATTTCATCAATTCAGAAAGAAAAATGTACATCAGTTTACGGTGTTCCAACAATGTTTATTGGAATGATGAACCATCCGATGTTTGATATGTTTGATATGAGTTCCTTGCGTACTGGTATTATGGCAGGCTCAACCTGTCCTGTTGAAACCATGAAAGATGCCATTGAAAAAATGAATATGAAAGAAATCACTAGTGTATATGGACTTACTGAAGCAGGCCCTGGTTTTACACAAACCAATGCAGCAGATACTTTCGAGAAAAAAATCAATACTGTAGGTAGAAAATTCCCTAATATTGAAGTTAAAATCGTAGACCCTGAAACCGGTGAAGAATTGGGTCCTGGTGAAACCGGAGAAATCATGTGCAGAGGTTTCAACGTAATGAAAGGTTATTACAATATGCCTGAAAAAACTGCTGAAACCATCGAACCTGACGGATGGCTGCACTCCGGAGACTTGGCTACAGTTGATAAAGATGGATATTACTCCATTGTAGGTCGTATCAAAGACATGATTATTAGGGGTGGAGAAAACATTTATCCAAGAGAAATAGAAGAATTTTTATTTACTCACGAATGTGTTCAAGATGTCCAGGTTGCTGGAATTCCTGATGAAAAATACGGAGAACTTGTTGGTGCATTTATCATTAAAGAAGATGGATTTGATGATATAACCGAAGCAGATATCCGTGATTTCTGTATTGGAAGTATAGCAAGATATAAAGTACCTAAATATGTTTTCTTTGTTGACGAATTCCCATTAACTACAAGTGGAAAAATTCAAAAATACAAGTTAGGAGACATAGGTTTAAAACTTCTTGAAGAAAGAAGAGCAAACGGGGAATTATAATTTCCCTAAAATTTTTATTTTTTACCAAAAATTAACCATTTAATGTAGATTACCCAAATCAGAAAAATATTTTTTATTAACTAATCATTAAAATTTAATTATGATATAAATTAAATAATATGATTTTATAAAAACTAGTAAAATTATTAAAGCTATTTTTAATTTAAAAAAAAAGAATTGAAGTGAAGAGTTATGCTCCAAAAAGATATGTGAAAAAATTAAAGATTTAACTCTTCAATTTTCTTATCAAAGTCCGTCAGTTTACGGGCAAGTCCTGTAAAGTATGGAATATAAACTTTTGAAAACATAATCTGTTCAGGATTTTCATTTAACTCAATTAACGTTTCTTTAATCCTATCAACTTTACGTTCCACTTCATCATACATTAAATCACCAGGGAATTCACCGATAAATACTCCATCAGCACCATTTTCCAATGCATATTTAATGTGATTCGGCCTTACACGATTGACTGAAATTACTTTAATGATATGGATTGACTCTGGATATGATAAACGGTTTACTCCAATATTGTCTGCAGCAGTATAACCTATATTATCCAAAAAGACCAGTATCATACGCTCATCATCATTTTTATTGCTGAGGACTCCTTTAATGGTAGCCAGAATTTTCTCGTCAATATTACCATTAACATGAATAGCTTTCTGACCACACCCAACCAGACATTTTCCGCATCCAGTACATGCCATCGGGTCAATATATACTTCATCATTTTGGATGCTCATGGATTTATACTTACATCTGCTGATGCAGTCACCACAGAGTATACATTTATCCTTGTCAATTTCAGCAATGAATGGTTCGATTTCCACACCACCATAATTGTATTCGGATACTTTTGAGGCAGATGCAATAGCCTGCATGATTGATTCCGTGATATCTTTTGGATCATGGGCCGTTCCGCAAACAAAGATTCCCTGAACGTCAGTTGCAACAGGCTTGATTTTAGGATGTGATTCCTTAATGAAACCATCTTCTGTTGTACCAATATTTAAAATTTCAGCAATTTCACGGGTACCGTCTGAAGGTTCCATTGCAGTTGAAAGAACTACCATATCAGCTTCAATTTCAATGAATTCTCCCTTAAGAGTATCTTCTGTTCTAACAATAAAGCTGTCCCCTTTCTTGACGACTTCACCAGGCCTTCCTCTGATGAATCTTACTTCATTTTCCTGAGTGTGCTTATAGTATTTTTCAAACATTCCCGGCGTTCTAACGTCAGTATAACATATTACAACATCAGTATCAGGATTTTTATGCTTTATGATATTAGCATTCTTTAGGGCCACTGTACAGCATATTTTAGAGCAGTACCTGTGTCCGTCAGGCTTTTCATCCCTTGAACCGACGCACTGTATCATCACAACCCTTTTTGGAACTTCACCATTTGATTTCAAGAGTTTTCCTTTTGTAGGTCCGTTAACACCGGTGATACGCCCCAATTCTGACTGTGTTATTACGTCATTATAACGGTTATACCCATATTCCGGCCTTTTTTCCATGTCAAAGAGCTTATGTCCTGTTGCAACAATGATTGAACCAACTTGAAGAGGAATCCTTTCAGGTCTGCCCCTAAGCTTAATAGCTCTCATATTACATACTTTAACACAGCTGCTACATTTTGTACAGTTATCCATGTCAATTACATAACTTTCAGGATAGGATTGTCCGAATGGTCTGTAAATTGCCTTTCTTGTTGAAAGGCCGTCATTCCAGTCATCAGGAACTTCAACTTCACAGACTTCCTTACATTTTCCGCATGCAATACATCTTTCTGTATCGACATATCTTGGAGATTTTTCAACAATCAGGTTATATGTTCCTGCCCTTCTTTCAGCTTCTATGACTTTTGAATTTGTCAATACCTCAATATTTTCATTCCAAACAAGTTCATTCAATATTGGATTTAAAAGACACATCCCACATTCTTCAGCAATTTTAACAGGAGAAAAAACCTTACCTATTTTTGCCATGTGTCCCCCAATTGAAGGAGACTGTTCTATCAAGGTTACTTTAGTTCCCTGTTTGGCAAGAGACAATGCCGCATTCATACCTGCAATTCCACCACCGATTACAGCAACTTCATCAGGAGTCTGGCAATAAATCGGATCAACGGCATCGGATTGTTTTACCTTTTCAATGGATGCATTAATTAAAGTAATGGCCTTATGGGTTGCTTTAGCCTTATCTGAGTGAACCCATGAACACTGTTCACGTATATTCGCCATATCCATCAAATAAGGATTTAAAGGTTTTACATAATCCTGAAATGTTTTTTCATGGCTTATTGGAGAGCAAGCAGCAACAACAACCCTGTCAAGGTCATGGTCAAATATTGCATCACGAATAATCTTACGTCCATTCAGAGAACATAAATTTTCAAACTGCCCTACAAATTCAACATCCAAGGAGGCCCTAACTTCATCCAAATCTATAATATCTGAAATATTTCCCCCACATTCACATAAAAACACGCCAACTTTTAAATCATCCCTCATTGTTCAACCTCCTTTAACTCCTTAATTACTGAGTCAATTGGTGTAGTATGAGCTTTTACACCAATTACTTTATCAAAATCACCGCCCATTGCGATTGCGATAAATTGAGCTATATTTAAATGTATTGCCTCGAATTCTCTTCCTTCTCTTTTTGATATTAACGGCTGATATCGGTCAAATTGAATATGGCAATTAGGACATAAATGAACCACTATTTCAACTTCCTCATCATCTAAAGCATTCATCTTATCTGCCGTTGCCGTAAATGACAAATCAGGGTTTGAATATCTTTGTCTGAATCCTGTTCCACATGTAGCACGTTTATGGTCATACCACCCGATGGTTTTACATCCGCAGGCCCCAATCAATTCATCTATGATATTCGGGTCTCTAAAACCTGCTATCGTATCTTCATAGTGAACTTTACAGTAGTGGCATCCATGGTGAGAGGCTATCTTATATTCACTTAAATCATATTTGATATGCTTTGGAATCTCTGAAATCTTTCCATACAATATGTCAACTACATGAAAAATGTTTTCTGAAGGGAGCAAATCATCTTTTTCGTATTTTAAATGCTCCAAACCATTTTCTTCGAATAATTGATTAATATGATTTCTCAAATCATCCTTTTTATTTAAGAGCTTAACTGACTTTTTATTTATTGCATAACATGTTGCACACATCATGACAAGATTTGGCCTTCCAATATCCTTGGCTATTTTAAAATTACGAGCTCCAATAGCTGATGTATCAATTTGATTGAACACATCTGAATAATGGCCTAAACCAGTACAGCATGTCTGTTTTTCAGATATTGCATAATCGATACCTAATTTATCGAATACAAATTTTGTAGATGATTCGACACCAGGATATTCTACACTTACAAGACAGCTTCTAAAAAGCAAAATGTCTTTATCAGGAATTAATTTCATTGTTTAGCCTCCTCAGAAGCTCTAATTTTTTCAATTTTATCTTTAAAACCAGTTATCGTTAAAATTTTACTTACTTCATCTATAACTTCTTTTGGTGGCATCAAAGGAGGATCCAATTCCAGTTCATCCCTAATATCGGCTAAATTATTTCTAAATTCCCACCAACCAGGAACATCATTTTTAATATCTTCAAAAAATATTTCAGGAATTGCACCTATAGCCGCCGTAAAATAGGAATCTGCAAAGCCCATATACTCATATAATTTATCATAACCTATTTCATTGGATATTGCAATCTGTTTTAATATCTGATTTACTTCACATACACTATTTCCAACAGGACATACGCTATGACATGTATAGCAATAAAAGCAGTTCCAAATCAAATCATCTTCTAGAATTGATATATCTCCTTCCAAAACTCTTTCTATAATATCCCGAGGATTATAATCTGAATGGCGTGCAGCCGGACAGGTTGATGTACACATTCCACATTGCACACACTTCAGTACACCCTCTTCTTTAGAGTTTTTGACATCCGCAATGATTTTTTCTGCAAAATCAATAGGTGAATCATCAATATTCTGTTTTGATGTCATTAGATTACCTCACAATTTAAATTCACCAGATTTAATCATTTTCTTTAATTTAAGTGATAATTTATTTGCTCTTAACCTATCAGATTGCCTGCAAATAATTGGAATATTAACCGAATTATCTTCAATTTCCAAATCTATGCTTCCTACATTCATATCAAATGCATCATGCTTACAGAAATTAGCACACATTCCGCATCCAAAACAACGACTTAAATCTAAATTTTTAGCTGAAAATGCATTTGTAGGACACACTTTTTCTACATCACATGAATCACAAGTTAAACATTTATTTCTGTCAAATTGTGGTCTTAAATCATAATCTTTCCATAATTGATAATAATTAGTTTCAGTTAATGGTAAATGGCGACCTTTAATATCTGCAACCGGCAAATTAACATCACTGTCTGTAATGAGTAAATTATTATAAATTTCTTCAGTTAATACAGGAATTGGAATAGCTACTGTGTTAAATATTTCGCCACCCTCACCTGTTTTAAATCCTCCGAAATAATAAGGATTCATTTGGGTTAAATCTCCTGAAAGCATTAGATTTGGTTTTTGTGGATTTGACCTTGTACCATCACCCAATATAAATGCCTCCGCATCATTCAACAGTACTTTTTTACCTGTTTTAATTACATTATGAGGCAAATCATTTTCTAAAGGATTCAAATCTCCACATCCTGAAAATGTCAAACCGGAAAGGTTTCCTTCAAGAGGTACTGCAGCAAAAATGGATGATACCGCTTCGCTGCCAGGATTTGTAAATGCAGTATAGTTTTTAAATGCCATACGTGAACCTACAATTTGAGCTCTATTAATATCCTCACGGGTAATTGTATTTTCAATTGTTTTTCCGTCAACACTTTCAACTACCACATCAATGGATTTGCCCTCCATTATATCTTTTAAAAGGAATCCTCCACCATAATTTTTATCATTTAGAGAATGTGCAGTTCCATGCAATATTACATCAACTTCTCCCAACCATTCATTAGGACAAGGTCCTGCATAAGCCGGAACGCCATTTAAATAAACTTTATCTGCCCTTATGAATTCACCAGGTTCAGACACTATAAAATTAAGAATGGCTGCAGTTCCACTCATAACACCGCAAGTTCCTGTTGTAACCACATCAACATCTTCAAAAGTTGGAGCACTATCCTCTTTTATAAGTTTTTTAAACTCTTCAGCAGTATAAATATTAGCTTCACCATTGTCAATTTTTTCATTGATTTGGTTTATATCTCTCTTTTTCAATTTAACTACCTTCTAATTAATCTTTCCAAGAGTATCTCCTCTTAAACCTTGTCTTAAAGTTTCAAGAGAAGTGATATCATCACTGGAAACATTTCCCAAATTAACTGTGTTTCCAAGTTTTAATATAAAAAAGACCTGCTGGTCTTTATTTGGAGCTTCCCACAATATTTTATCTCCATCAAAATGGTCTAAAATATAATCTATTTCATCCTCTTTAGCTTTACCTGACGCATCAAATATTCCAATATTTTTACCGCCCTCTCTTGCTTCAACAATAATTAAAGATGAACCTGCATCAAGTTCAGATTTCATATATTCAATCCTTTCATCAAGTGAAAGTTCTTTATCAAGGTTAGGATCTTTTTTACCTACTTCAGACAGTACTATAAAACCATTTTCCTTAGCTTTTCTGATTGATTCAAGTTTATCTTCATGTGCTAAATTTATAGAACCATCTGATACTTCAATAGCCGGAAAACCTAATTCATGAGCTCTCATGAAAAATTCATCCAATTTATTGTTCATATAAGCCAGTTCAAATAATGTTCCTCCAGTATATGGAATAATATCATGATTTTTATACATTTCAACCTTTGCCTTGATAATGTCTTCATCATGAATGATGGACGTACCCCATCCGAATTTTAAATAATCAACGTATTCTCCTGAAATATTCATTAAGCTCTCAGCAGTTTCAAGACCCAAACCTTTATCCAAGACCATAGTGATGCCTTTATTTCGAGGTTTTTCTTCTCTTTTATTTAATAAAAAATCAAATGCTTTCAAAATATCACAATCGTTAAGTTTTATATATTATTTAATATTGTTTATAATTAAACTTTTCTTTTAATTAATTTATATTATCATTAACATATATTATCATATGCATTTTGAAGAAATTGATATTGACCAGACACATATACGATTGAAAAGTGATTTGGGTAATGCTAATCTAAAACAGTATATCTTTAAAATCAGACAGGAATTAAAAAGACACATTGCTAAAAATCCTGACTTTTTGTTGTCCATCGAAGCATTAAAATACAATAGTGAAAATCTAGACGAAATCGTTTTAAAAATGTATGAATCATCATCAAAAGCCGATGTAGGTCCCATGGCATGTGTTGCAGGTACAATTTCTGAAATGAGTCTTGATTATTTAATCAATAATGGAAGTACATATTCCATTGTAGAAAATGGTGGAGATATAGCTCTTGTTAATGATGAGGATGTTTTATGTGGAATTTATTCTAACAATAAAATTTTGGGAAACAATATTGCCTTTAAAATAAAAACCAGAAAAAAACCCTTGGGCATCTGTACATCTTCGGGAAAAATCGGCCATTCAATAAGCTTCGGTTCATCCGACAGCGTTACCGTTATTTCCAAAAGTCCTTCATTGGCTGATGGACTTGCAACAAGAATAGCTAATGAAGTTAATGGCGAAAACAGTGAAGATAAAGTTTCAAATGCACTGGAATGTGGAGAAAACTATAAAGAATTCTTCGATGGCGTTTTAATTATATCAGACGAAAATGTTGGAACTATAGGTAAACTGCCAAAAATCGTTGAAAGTGATGAATTTAATATAATACATTAAAAAAAAGTTAAAAAAAAAGAAAATTAAGCTACGTTAATTTCTTTTTCGGAGCGTGTGACCAAATCCGCTAAAGAATTGCATACATTATCTGGTATTGAATGGTTATCTTTATCAGCAATTACTTCAGAGATTATTTTACATAAAACAAAAATAGCATGTTTATGTTCCGCTTTGGTTTTATGAATATGGTGTGGGCTTATTTTTAGTGAAATATATTCGCTGCAGTCATTATTGATTTGATCATCATCTGATAAATATTTTAAAACATAAACTAAAAATTGATGTAATTGTATCATTTCATCTTTATACATAAATATCTAACCTATAAATATGTCTATTAATTCGGGTAAAAAGTTTTGAATTAATTATAAAATTTAACTTCTTTTCTATGAATACTATAATATTATTTTTAATCATATTTAAATATAGGCATTAATTTAACCTATTTAAATAAAGTATAACTACATATTAATTAAAGATTAATAGAAAAAAATAATGTATATATAATCCAATTCCAAAATAGTTAACCATGACTAGTCTAACAAAAATGCTTTGTCTTGTTGATGGTGAACATTATCTGCCAGTCACACAGGAAGCAATTGATACATTAAATAAAATAGAGCATATTGACATTTCTGCTGTTGTTTTTATAGGTGGAACTGAAAAGTTAAGAGATGATACAGAAGAGTCCTATTCACAAGTTCTGGGAGTTCCCGTTCAATTTGCAAAAGATAAAGATATTCCTTATGACATTATTGTTGACATGATCAGACAATATGACATTGATACAGTGATGGATTTAAGTGATGAACCCATCTTGGACTATCCAAAAAGATTCAAAATAGCATGTAAAGTTCTGAATGAAGGGATTGCATATGAAGGACCAGATTTTAAATTCGAACCTCACAGTGAATATGATGTTATGGAAAAACCTTCAATAACAATTCTTGGAACTGGAAAACGTATTGGAAAAACGGCTGTTTCCGGTTTCGTATCCAGATTAATTGATAAAAAAGGTTATGAACCTTGCGTTATTGCTATGGGTAGAGGAGGACCTGAAGAACCTGAAATTGTTCATGGTGAAGAACTTGAAATTTCAGCCGAATTCCTATTGGAACAATCCCAAAAAGGAGTTCACGCGGCCAGTGACCATTGGGAAGATGCATTGATGAGCAGAATTTTAACCATTGGATGTAGACGATGTGGTGGAGGAATGGCAGGTGAAGTGTTTTTAACCAATATGAAAAAAGGTGCACGCCTTGCCAATGAAGTGGAATCCAAATTTGCTATATTTGAAGGAAGCGGTGCTGCCATACCACCAATAAAAACAAATAAAAAAATAGCATTAATCGGAGCAAACCAACCGACCAGTAATTTAACAACTTACTTTGGTCCATATAGAATTTCTTTAGGCAATCTGGTGATTTTAACTATGTGTGAAGAGCCTATGGCAAGCAGTGAAAAAATAGCTGAAATAGAATCATTCATAAATGAGATTAATCCTGATGCAACTGTTATTTCAACAGTATTCAGACCTAAACCTCTGGAGGATATTTCTGGAAAAAAAGTTTTGTTTGCTACAACCGCACCCGAAGAAGTTAAAGATAAATTAGTAAGTTATTTGGAAGAAAATTATTCATGTGAAATTATTGGTACTACATCCCATTTATCCAATAGACCTCTTTTAAAAGAAGATATGGCAAAATATATAGATAAAGCAGATGTCATGTTAACTGAACTCAAAGCAGCCGCTGTTGACGTTGCAACAAAAGATGCTATTGAAGCTGGTCTTAAGGTAGTTTATTGTGACAATATTCCTGTGGCAATTAACGATAAATATCCGGATTTAGCAGATAGTGTTATTGAATTGGTTGACAGTGCAATTGATGATTTTAACAAATCATCATAATTTTTTATTTTTAATCCATTTGATTTAAATATTTTAAAATTTCTAGAGAAAGTTCAGTATTTTTGTATAATCTTCCTTTATGAGCATTTTCATTTAAACAAATAACCAAACCATGATCCTTTAAATCAGATAAAACATTTGAAATATGATTTGTTCTAACCCCTATCGTTCTAGCAATGTCCGATGGTATTTTAACACCATTACCAATATATTGTATTACACTAAGCCTATATGTTGAAGCCATCACATATCCTAATGAATTTAAAACTTCTTCTTCGTTCATGACTAATATTATATTCAATCATATATATTAATGTATTGTAAAAAATAAAATAAAAAAGATACATCGTACAAATATGTTCAATAAAAAATAATAAAATTGAACTTGAAAAAAATTAATGTGCATTCCTCTTTAAAAAATATCTTTTTATAACAATAGTTAAGCTTTCAAAACTATTTAAAATAATATTATATTATTGAACATTCCAAATATAATACCAATGATTAAAATAGCAGTCGGAATCGGTAAAAACAAAGATGTTATTAAAGCATGTGAGGCTTTTAAAAAAGAAAATAGCAATGTAGAAATAATAACTGTTGAAAATGATAATGATTTAGTCAAAGCCATACTGGATGATGATGTTAATGCAGTCGTGAGAGGATCACTACCTGCATCAAGCGTTATGAAAGAATTGAAAAGCAAATTTAGCAACATTTCACGAGCCACTTATATTAATGGAAACAATATGGAATTTTTACTAACTCCTGTTGGAATTGATGAAGGTTCAACAGTTGAAGATAAATTAAAAATTGCAATCCACTGTGGAGAATTCCTTAAAAAACAGTCAAAAATTCCTAAAATTGCAGTGATGGCATCAGGAAGAAAAGGGGATTACGGAAGAAGTGAAGAAATATCCAAATCCATTGATGAAAGTAATGAATTGACTAAATTGATTAAAGAAAATACTGATTTTGAAGTGATAAATCACTATATATTAATTGAAAAAGCCATAAAAGATAATTGTAACATTATTATAGCTCCAAATGGAATAATCGGAAATATTATATTTAGAACATTAGTTTTAGTAAATTCATGGCCAAGTTGTGGAGCAGTAACATTTGGAATAAACGGCATATATATAGATACAAGCCGGGACCAAAATATCAAAGGATATTTGAGGAGTTTAAAATTAGCATATAAATTAGCCAATATTATATAATAGATAACAACATATATTTAACTAATAATAACTTTTAGGTAATTCAAATGGGCGAGAACATAATCTATAAAATATATGATTGGTATATTTCAAGGGGTTTGGACCCTAATAAAATGCCAAAGCATGTAGCTATCATTATGGACGGTAACAGAAGATATGCTAAACTTCAAGGAAAGAAAAACGTTCTTAAGGGCCATGAACTTGGAGTTGATTCACTAGAAAATGTTTTAGACTGGAGTATTGAACTAGGAATAGAAATAGTTACCGTATATGCATTCTCAACAGAAAACTTCAACAGACCAAAAGATGAAGTGGACGGATTAATGAAGCTATTTGTAATAAACTTTAAAAAATTAGTTGACCATGAAAAAATTCATAAAAACGAAGTAAGAGTTAAAGTTGTTGGAAGAACAGAACTACTTCCTGATGAAGTAAAAGAAGCTATAAAAGAAGCGGAAGATGCTACAAAACATTATAATAAAAGACTTTTCAACCTAGCTATTGGTTACGATGGAAGATTGGAAATTATTGACTCATTTAAAAAGATCATTAAAGATGTTCAGGAAGGCAAAATCACAGTAGATGATGTCGATGAAGAATTAGTAAGTAAAAACCTGTACACTGAAGGACTTGATGATCCAAATCTAATTATCAGAACAAGCGGTGAAGAACGCTTAAGCGGATTTTTATTATGGCAATCATCATACTCAGAATTATACTTCTGTGAGACATTATGGCCGGAACTTAGAAAAGTTGATTTCTTAAGGGCAATAAGATCTTATCAGGCAAGAGAACGCAGATTTGGTGTATAAAAATGATAGACACACATTGCCATATTGATTTTGAAGAATATGATGATGACCGTAAAGAGGTCATATCTAGAGCAAAGGACGTATTAGATGCAGTTATTGTTTCAGGAATAGGATATGAAAGCAATAAAGGTGTTCTTGATTTATGTTCAGAATATAAAGGATTTATTTACCCATCTTTCGGATATCACCCAGTTTCTTCACAGAATTGCAGTGATGAAGAATTAAAACAAGCACATGCACATTTAATTGAAAACATTAATAACATTGTGGCAATTGGTGAAGTTGGAATGGATTATTTTTATGTTAAAGACAAGGCAATGCGTGAAAAACAAAAAGAAATCTTTTTAAGTTTTATAGAAATAGCCAATGAATATAAAGTACCCTTGCTTATGCATGTACGTGACTGCGAAAAAAAAGCACTGAACATTGTTTTAGAATATGAAGATATCCCATATGTAGTATTCCATTGTTACAGCGGAAGTGCAAAAACCGCAAGAAGAATAATGGAAAAGGACAATTACTTTATGAGCTTTTCTACAATGCTTTGTTACTCAAAACAACATCAGGATTTAATTAAAAACATTTCTCTTGACCATGTTTTAACTGAAACTGATAGTCCATACTTAGCCATGACCAAAGATGAAAGAAATGAACCATTAAATGTAGTTAATGCCGTTAAAAAAATAGCTGAACTCCAAAATGAAGATATAGAAACTGTTGATAGAATAACTACCAACAATGCCCGTAAAATTTTTAATATTTAATAATGATAAGTAAAATTCAAATTAATTAATATTTCGCCATTGTCTTCAACCGCTTCTATAACCAATTCAAATTTATTTAAATCATTTGTTATTAAATTTATCTTTTCATAATCCAAAATTGAATCATTTAAATATACAATAAACTGATTATTATCTAATTTTACTTCTTTTCTTGAGAATAATTTAAAAGCATATGTGAATAATTCAATGCGAAAAATCAAATCTTGCTTATCACCGTTTCCATTTTCAATATAATCAATTAAATCATTCTGCAGAATTTGACCTTCATTGCCCGTATCAACTTTAAGGGACTCCATTTCTTTTAATTCTTTCATTAATTCTGCTTTTTCTTCTTCAGAATACATCATATTATTCCACCGGAAGTAAGTCTTTTTCTTTAAATACTTCTTTTGCAGCCATTACACCATTGATAGCTTTTGGAAATCCTGCATAGGCAGTCATCTGCATTATGATTTCTACAATTTCTCGAGGAGTATTTCCAACGGCCAAAGCTGCATTAATGTGATCTTTAAGCTGAGGAATTGTTCCGATTGCAGTTAGGGCAGCAACAGTACATAATTCACGAGTTTTTAAATCAACTTCTTCACGAGTATATATCTCAGAATAGGGGAATTCAACGATAAAACGTCCTAAATCAGGAGCAATATCTTCAAGCTCCTTAAAAATTTCTTCAATTGTATCCCCATTAGTAATTTTTAATATACCCATACCTTTTTCAAATCTATCTTCCATATTAACACCTAATTATTATTATACCTTAAACCCACTTAACATTTGCTGTTGTAAAAATATAATGGTTCGAAAAAACTGGATTAAATAATTTATTTGTTGCCTGTGTTGTCTCGAAAGTTAAGGCTATTGATTTTCTTAAGTTATAATTAATTCTATCACCAATGGAATCCAGTTCTTTTTTATCCAAATCTTTAGATGAATGGGCATATACCTTAAACTGAATTCTTTGCTTATCAAAATTGGAATCATATCCCATATCAGTATAGCTGATATTAATGATTTCAACTGATGATGGAATCAGCAGGTTATAATTTTCCTTTGAATAATCATTGTAGGTGTCTTTAGGATAAATTGCACTTGTCGAGTATAGACTTCCGTCATTTACACCATTCCTTGCAGCAGCCATTGCCATAGTCAATTCATGCTGTGATGCGATAAATGATAATGAAATCAATATTATTACAATTAATGAACCGAACAACAATAAATACTCTGCACTGACCTGTCCTTTACTGTCAAACATCATGTTATCAATATTTTTCCTTCGTGTGTTTTTTCAATTACATAAATATGACCAGGATACATCCTATAAGTTGAATATGGCTCAACAAATGGAACAAAGATTTCTCCTTTTTTATTGTCATATTCAATGGTTAATTTATTTTTATCAAGTGTTATTTCATAATTTTTACCTGTTACAGGTAATTTTATATCTTTTGAATAAAATTCGCCTTGGGAATCTACCTGATTGATAGTATTTGCAACATCATCCAGAATCATCCTGTGATTTAAGTCATATTCAATATTCACAGCAGAATTTATTGTATTTTGCGAATAAACTATTAAACCAGTAGCTATGATTAATATTATAAAAAGTGAAAATAAAAATTCTATTGAAATAAAACCTTGATTATCCATAATTTTAGATTATCTTTGAAATTAATAAATTTAACTCATTTTTAAAAGCAATATTGGCTTTAATGAGTAATATTGAACCGGATAATAAATATATACTAGATTAAATAAATTAATATTTATGACAGCTAAAGTTATTTTTATTGGTGCCGGACCGGGTGACCCTGATTTGATAACTGTTAAAGGAAGAAAAGTTATTGAAAAGGCAGACGTGATTATTTATGCAGGTTCACTTGTTAACAAAGAAGTATTAGCTCCAAGAAAAGAAAATTGCGATGTACATAATAGTGCTTACTTAAATCTTGAAGAAACAATCGACATAATGGCCAAAGCAATAGAAGAGAATAAACTTGTTGCACGTGTTCACACAGGAGATCCTGCAATTTATGGTGCTATCGGCGAACAAATACGTGAATTGAAAAAACTTAACATTGAATATGAGATTATTCCCGGAGTAAGTTCATTATTTGGAACAGCCAGTGCACTTGAAGCGGAACTGACAATACCTGAAGTTTCACAAAGTGTTATTATCACACGTCCTGCTGGAAGAACCCCCAAAAAGGAACTTGAAAGTATCAGAAGCTTTTCCAAACACAATGCAACAATGTGTATATTTCTTGGAATCTCCATGATTGACAAAGTTGTTGATGAACTACTTGAAGGCTACACTGAAGACACCCCTGTAGCAGTAGTCAAAAAAGCAACTTGGCCAGACCAGGAAATAATAAGAGGAACGTTAAAGGATATTGCAAGTAAAGTTAAAGAAGCCAATATAACGAAGACTGCAATGATTGTGGTTGGAGATGTTTTAGACCCTGGTGATTTTACACCATCAAAGCTATATGATGCCAACTTTAAACATGAATATCGATAAAGTGGGAAAATCATATCCCACAAATTACTTTTTACTTACCATAACCATTACAAAATAGAATATTTATAATATAATCTACTTAATAATATAACATGAAAGATTTATTTGATTATTGTAAATTTGGAGATTTAAATCTTAACAGTCGTATAATACGAACTGGATTATGGGAATCTGAAAGAGAAAGCTCAGGTAATTTAACGCCTGAAATATATAATCGTTACGAAAACATCGCAGCAAGTGGTGTCGGTTTAATAATTACTGAATTAATATCACTTTATCCAAGAGATGCATTTTCAAAATATTCGCATACTCCCCATTTTAAACGTTTTGTTCGTGAATTTAAAGATTTGACTGATTTAGTTCATGTTTATGATGTTCCTATTTTTGCACAGCTCGGATTTGTACAATTCAACAAGCATGCAGAACAGAACATGCGTGTAGAAGACTTGTCTATTGAGGATATAAGAAAAATCCAAACTGATTTTATAATAGCTTGTCAAAAAATTGATTATGCCGGATTTGACGGTGTTCAAATAGCTTTAGGAAATTATTATTTCTTAACAAGATTCATTAGTCCATATTTCAACAAAAGAGAAGACAAATACGGTGGAAGTACAGTTAATCGTTTAAGAATAGTTTTGGAAATGATTAAAGTAATAAAACAAAATACAAAACTGCACATCAATGTAAGATTAAATGCATTTGAAATTCAATCCGGCGGAATGACAATAGATGATACAATAGAAATAGCCAAACTACTTGAAAAACATGGAGTTGACAGTTTACAGATTACACGTCCACGCTCACCACAGTTCTTTTCAAAAGATAATGACAGAACTCCTTCTGAATTTACTTCAAGAGAAATTAAAAAGAAAAATCCATTAATTGAGGAAAGTGAAAAAATTATGGAGAATGTCAATATTCCTGTTATTATGGGCGGTGGAGTGAATAATCAAAATCAAATCAATAATATCCTAAATAAATCAAAAATCGAATTCATTTCTATGCAAAGACCTTTTGTAGCTGATCCAACCTTTTTAGTTGAATGGGAACTGAAAGGCAATGGACAAAGCAAATGTATAATGTGCAATAACTGTTATTGGAAAAAAACAAGCACTTGCTTTTTCCCGAGATCATGTAAAGATAAATTTTAATATTTATCTTTTATATCATTCATTAATTTCAATTTGTCAAAGGCAACATCCATTGGTGCTCTTCTTAATCCACAATCGGGATCGAGGAGTATATTATCTTTTCCAATAATATCAATTCCTTTCGAAATTAACTCTTCAGTTTTATCTCTGGAGTCAACTTCGTTTTTAGATGAATCAATACATCCAAATCCTATTTTTTTACCTTTAAATAAATCAATATTTTTCTCTAAAATACCCAAATTAACATTATTTCCCGCAAATTCAAAATCCAGAATATCAACATTGAAATTAGCAAGGTCTTTATATGCTCCTTCAAGGGTACCGCAAACATGCATAGCCAGAGGAATGCTTAAACCATCACGCAATATATCAATAGCTTCACGGGCAACCTTCATGTTTACCATACCTGTTGATAAAAATGGTTCATCCACCTGAATATAAACCGGATTAACCCTACGTTCTATAGCATTAACTTCTGATTTTAAACTGTGTGCCAAATCAATGATTGCATCATCCTTTTTCTTATAAAAATGAGAGATTCTGGATGAATGAATAATTGTTGAAGGACCTGTAATGATACCTTTAACTCCTTTGCCTTCAGGAACATTTCCATTATAATATTCATTGACTAACTTTTTGGCATAAAGCAAATCCTTAACAGAAATTTCGCCAATAGGCCTTACAATCTTAGAAACAATATATGTATTTCCGTCTTTTATTTTAAATCCTGGAATATACTTTGAAAAACTAGAAACCATATCTCCCCTTACCTGACCATCAGATACAATATCAACACCGGCATCAAGTTGAGAAAATACAGCCTGCCTAATAGATTCTTTAAAAGGATCATAAGCTCCAAAAGTATTAAGAAGTTTATCTTTAAAACCAGACGGTTCATTTAATTCAACAGGATAACTACCTACAACTGTGGAGAGCATAATAACCACTTATTGAGTATTCAATTCTCTAATTTTATCAATTTCTTCAGCATCAATAGGCAATTCAACAACAGAAGTACCGTGACATGGTTTTGTGTATGGAATAAAAACAGTTCCTTTTTTATCATCAATTCCAATAGGAATAGGTGGAATTCCAATAACACGAACACCTAATACCTGATCACCAGGTTTAACATAAACAATTTCATCAGCTTTAAAACGAATAATCATTGCACAATCTTTAAAACCTGCTTTTGATGCGTGAATTTCATAATTATCTGATTGTTGAAGATAAGTATCTAAACAAAATGACATTTTATTCCAACTCCTTTAATGCTTTATCAAAATTAACTTTAATAGGTGAAGGATTATGGAATGCTCTTACAGCATAAATTTTAGCTTTACTTCCACTTTCTTCAATCATATCAACAAATTCACCAACCAAATCCAAGTCTCTTTCAAATACCAATGCAATAGACTTGGTGTTTAAAATTTGATCAAATGTTACAAAAAATGCTGCAGCAGCATCTTTATGAACAAAACCAACTAATAAATCATAATCCCCTTCTTTAACTTCACCCAAAGTTCTTTCTAAATCTACAATATTAAGATTATAATAATTTTCAGGATCAGAAACTTTAACTAATTTTGAAGCTGCAGGATTGGCCGCTATTGTAACATCATAACCTGATTGTGTCAATTTACTAAATGCATAAACGGCCATAGGAGTTTGAGATGGAGTTTCAGGACATCCTAATAATATCAACGCTTTCATAAAATTATTCCCCCAATATTTAAGTTCTTGATTTTAATGTAACTGCATTTGCCAATATTAAACAACCTAAGAACATGAATGATAAAAGAGCAGTACCGTTAATTGTCCTATTAAATATAAATAAACCAATTAATGCTTGTGAACAAAATGCTGCTAATGCACCAGTTAACAATACTTCTTTACCTAAATATTTTTTACTGTTTTTCTCTCTTTTCTCCCTATACATGGATAATATTTTAAACCCAATGATAATTGTTCCCAATACAAATACCATTAATCCAATAAGACCTAAATATCCAAAGTCAAATCCATAACCGAGAATACCTGGAAGCATATAATCAACAGTATCCTTTTGGTTAACTAATATACCGAAAAACATTGGGAACGGAAGACCGAAGAATAAAACCAATTGCATCGGAAGGGTGATATAACCTTCAGCAAATGCGGTACCTTCAGCACCCCAATAAGAAGCATTTCCATTATGCCCTATTAGCTGTATATTATTCAATACCATTTTTACACTGGATGAAGAATACTGTTCAATCCTACCTAATCTCAACATAGGTGAAAAGATAGTCATTCCAGTAATTCTTGAAATAACTTCCAAGCTTAAAAATCCAGCTATAGCTATACCGAAAAAGAGCAGGATTCTTTTAAGTGTAAATATGGATTTTTCTCTGAATGTTTTTGATAAAATGGTGTAACCTAAGAATAAACCTAAAATCCATAATAACAAGAAAGATCTGTGCATTAATCCACCAAAGATGGTAATACCTGCTATAAATAATATTACAAATTTTCTAAGCGGCCTAACATCTACTCCCGAGTTTCGCATAACCTTCAGCGACGCTAATGCAGTCACCGCACCAAGAAGCGCGATAGGTCCGAAAGGGTGAGTGAACTCTGCCTGACTGGAAGATACTACAAGCAAAGCAATATCTGCTCCAAAAAGAAGAGTAAAACCTCCCGCTAAGAATAAAGATAAAAATGTTACAACACTTAAAGATAATGGAACTAAATTAAGGAAAAAGACTAATAATACAAACATCATTATTCCTATTTCCAATATCAGTTGTAAATGATTTTGCGCTATTAATATCATAATTTAATCACAATTAAAATCTATTTAATAAAATAAAGTGGACTGACCGGGATTTGAACCCGGGGCCTCCGCCATGCCAAGGCGACGATCTACCATCTGAGCTACCAGCCCTTAATAATAATTATTGGTAAAAGTAATATAAAAAACTATTTACCATTTTCACCTAAATCATATAAGTTATCTATAATAATCTGGAATAAATCATCAGTTTTCAAATCAATTTTTTCATGAGGATTATTTAAAAATTCCAATGCTTTGGTAATTACCTGATTTGAATTATTTGACCTATACATTAAACCTTGATCAATGTAATACTGATCAACTGACAATGTTTCTCCAGGATAACATGAAATAACAGGAGTTTGCAAAATAGCTGCTTCCCTGTTCATTGTTCCTCCGGCACCAATGACCAAATCACACTTTTTCATTAAGCTTGAAGTGTCAACCGGAGGCTCCAATATTGTAACATGATCAATACCTTCAAAAATATCAGCTTGCTCTTTAAATCTAGGCAATATTAATATATTTGCATGGTCTTTCAATTCATCAACAATTGGAGATAAAACAGATTTCCTACAATCAGCATCCAAATATGATGCAAGAGACGGTTCAGGCCTCATTAAAATAGTTTTAGGATGTTCAAGTTTTAAGTTTAAATCTTTAAAAACATCATCATTATAATTAAAACTTTTAAAGTGCATTAATTCAGAAGTACCGTTATATGGAATAATAGTATTTGGATCAGCTCCGAATTTCATTAATTTCCAAAAATCGATTTTTCTTGGAGTGATAATTCTATCACATAAAGGCAATGTTAACTTATTAGCTGCAAGAGCATGTTCGTTGTCTAAAACGTACAAACTTGGAATTCCTAAACCGAATGTGATTCTAGGAAGTTCAATAGAATGCTTGCTAAGGGCGACATCAACCCTTTCATCAGCTATAATATCAACAAGATTGTAAACTCTTGAAGTACTTTCTCTTAATTTATCATATAAACTTACACCATGTTTTCCAACGGAAATAAAGTCTATATCATACATATTCAATAATTTATGAATATCTCCAAATTGCCTTGCAGTAACAATTAAATCCTCACCTTCAGCTTCAAGATATTTGATAACATCTTTAAAAAACCTTACATGAGGAGCGTTAGAAATATCAATCCAAATTTTCAAAGAATCACCGAAATTAATTGTTCATAGCTTCTTCAATGCATTTAATAATTTCATCTAATCCAGTACCATCTTTTAAACTGGATTTAATGACTTTAATATTAGGATTTAATTTTAATGCATCATTAACCATTTTATCAGCATCAGCACCTACAGCATCAGCCAAGTCTACTTTGTTGATAACAACGGCATCAGATGTCTGGAAAATAATCGGGTGTTTTTCAACAGTGTCGTCTCCTTCAGTGACACTTACAACAACTATTCTCATATGGGAACCCAATTCAAAGTCTACAGGACAGATTAAATTACCTACATTTTCAATGATGAGCATATCCAAATCATCCAATGGCAAATCTGCAATACCATGACCTACCAAATGAGCATCAAGATGACATTCTTTACCTGTGTTTAAACCTACAACAGGCACATCATGTTTTTCTATTCTTCCAGCATCAAATTTAGAAATTACATCACCGGCTAAAACACCTATTTTATAATCTGTATTATCAATAATTTCTTCCACCAAAGTTGTTTTACCAGAACCGATTGCTCCAACAAAATCAACACAGAATATTCCTTTATCATCTAAATTTTTCTTGTTTTTATCTGCTAATTTTTTATTAGCATCCATAATATTTTTTGCAACTTCCACATCTGCTACCTGATGCATTATATCACCATATTACTTAATCATCTTCTTTTTCTATAACTATATTTTTAACTACAATATCTTTTCCATTTAATATTTCAATAGAATAACTGTCACATTCAGGACATTTGACAATAGGAGCATAATGGTCTTTATCGTCCAATATAGCCACTCCATGGAAATTACAGTCATGACAATCAATTTCTACTGGAATTTCTTCAAAAATAATCTTTGCATCTTCCAATATTGTATTTTCAATTAAAACACCTAAAATAAATTCTAATTGTTCCGGATTAACCATTGCTAGTCTTCCAAGTTCAATCGTAATTTCATTGACTTCAGTTGCATTATTATTTTCTGCAGTTTCAATAACCGCATCGATTATTCCTTGAGCCATTGATAATTCATGCATTAATTTCACCTATTAAAAAATATAATTATTAATACATTAATTATTGTTTTATTAATTTATAAAAGTATTTAATATCCCTATAATATTTGAGTAATACAAAAATTGTTGCAATTGACAACATTTATATAGTTATTAAGAATAAAATATTATTTAATTAAAGAGGGAGAATAACAATGACTTTTAAAGAAAAATTTGGTTTCGGATGTATGAGACTTCCATTAACTGATGAAAATGACCCTGCAAGTGTTGACCAGGAATTGTTTAATCAGATGGTAGACATTTACATGGAAAAAGGATTTAATTATTTTGATACATCCTATGCATACCACAACGGAATATCAGAAATAGCTATTAGAAAAGCAGTAGTTGAAAGATACCCACGAGAATCCTATCGGATTTGTGATAAACTGCCAACATGGGCATTGACATCCGAAAAGGACAATGCCAAGTTTGTTAAAGAAATGCTTGAAAAATTAGGAATTGACTATTTTGATGTATTATTTATACACAACATCAATGTTCCATGGTACAAATTAGCTGAAAATGCCAAATCATTTGATTATGTTAAAAAAATGAAAGAAAATGGAATAGCCAAAAAAATAGGTTTCAGTTTCCACGATAACTCAAAACTATTGAAGGAGGTTCTGGACAAATACGGAGACTTTTTAGATGTTGTTCAGCTGGAATTAAACTATCTTGACTGGGAAGATTCTGCAATCGAAGCACACAAATGCTATGATTTATGTGTTGAACATGGTCTTGACGTTTATGTTATGGAGCCACTGAAAGGCGGAGTCATTGTAAATCCTCCAAAAGAAATTAAAGATGAATTCAAGCAATTTAATCCAGATAAATCAATAGCAAGTTTTGCATTAAGATTTTGTGCATCACTGGAACATGTTAAGATTGTTTTAAGCGGGATGAAGAAAATGGACGATTTGCTCGATAACTGTGATACTTTTGAAAATTTTGAAGTGTTGAGCGATGAAGAAAGTGAATTTTTAGAAAAAATGGCTGATAAGCTCAATGCAAAAGTGGCTGTTCCATGCAGCGAATGCGGATACTGCATTGATGCATGTCCTGAAATGATTCCAATTCCAGAATACTTCGCACTATACAACAAAAGTAAGATACAGCCTGAATCAAATATTTACAGGAATTACTTTGACAAGCTAGCAGATGAAAAGGTGCCTGCTGATGACTGTACATATTGTGGAACATGCATTGATTACTGTACTCAACACATCGACATACCTGAAGAGCTTGAAAAAGCATGTGAACACTTCAAAGAAGGTTTCAGCGCTTATTCTGGAGCACCTTAAACAATCTAAACCATCACCAATTGAAATAATTGCAAAAAAAGTCAAACAATTAAGACAATTCCTTAATTAATTCACGAACCATCTCATTATTTTTATCTAACTTGGAAGCCTTTCTTGCATACTCCATGGCTTCTGTAAATAGTCCGCCCCTTCTGTAGACAAAACCCATCAGTGCAGTTGCTTCCACATGAGTGTCATCGATATCCAACAGTTCTTCAAGAAGTTCCCTTGCAGTATCCAAATCTCCCTGAATAAATAAGTCATATGCCTCTTCATATAGTGTATCAACATCATCAAAGGATTTTCCTGCATCAACTTCTTCAAATGACTCTTCATCGTTTTCAATTGTTTTATGACTAAATTCTATCTTTGCAGGTGCAAATTGCATTTTCTGCAGCAGTTCTGCAGCATTGGAATTTGATGGAGAAATTTTAAGTGCCTTTCTTGCATAATAGGTTGCAACATCTTCTATACCCTGTTCATACAGAACATGAGCCATTAAAAGATTTGCATTTAAATTATTGGCATCATTATTCAATATTTCGTGAAGCAAATCCTTTGCCTGCGAATATTGATGTTCAGTATAAAAATCCAGAGCCTGAGCATATAAATCATCACCGTGACTAATGACCTCTTCAGTTACTACTTTAGAATCATTTTTCAATGATTCATCGAGCATATACTGAAGAATATATTCAGTTGCCTTTTTATGAAGCGGCTTGTTATCGTTTCCGCATTTTGGTGAATAAATACATGACGGACAACCGTTCCTGCATTTGCAGTTTTTAATCAAATCCAAGGTTGATTCCAATAGCTCTACAAAGACATCAACTGCCTTTTCAGATATTCCAATTCCACCCTCATATCCATCATAGATAAATATTGTAGCATCTTCAGTGTCTTTGTGATATGCAGTTGACATTCCTCCAATATCAAAGCGGTCACACATTACCTGCAGAGGAAAGAGACCGATTAATGCATGCTCTGCCCCATGAAGTCCCCCTTCAAAGACTTCATCATCATCAGGATACAATCTTTTCAGCTCATCCTTTACACTTTGAGGTATTGTAAACCACAATCCTTTCGTTTTGAATTTAAGCGGAGGCAAATCAAGAGGATACATACCAAGCACCCTTGAATGCTGCATTTTTTTGTATTTGTAATAATCCTTCTTAACGTTCAGCTCCCCAAAATGAATCGTCAAATCCCCATACTGGCGTTTGAATTCTTTTGAAACGACATTAACCTGCGTATCGTTTAACACCATCGTATGATAGTCAACATTCTTCTTGGAAACATTGACATAACCTGATTTTAAATTAATGTTATCAACGGTATATGTTTCTCCCTTATTGATTAGGATTGCACCCTCATGGGCTTCACGATATACCTGTGAGCGTTCCATTGTCTCCAATAGTCTTCCATTGTTCATTATTTTAAATTCTTCTGAGGATATCTGGTCCAGGGAATGGTCGAATGCCGGATTGTCATCATATTTATATGTGTAGTTTCCAAGCCTTGACAGGTACAAATCATCATTTTCAACCATTTCATCCAAAACATCATCAGATATGTTAAAGTATGTTAATGCTTCTCCCTTTTTTAAAGGAAGTTCATTTGCAGCACATAATAGGTGTGCTTCCTGAAGAATCGGGTTTGACAAATCAATGATTGCTTTTTCCTGAGGCTTGGAGAAAAATGCTTTTGGATTGTTCATATAATACTGATCCAGCTGGTTTTCAAATGCAAGTAAAATTGCTAGGGATTTCTGGTTGCTTCTTCCTGCCCTTCCGCTTTGCTGCCATGTAGACATCATGGTTCCCGGAAACCCAGATATTATAACTGCATCAAGTGAACCGATGTCAATACCCAGTTCCAAAGCATTTGTACAAGTAACCCCCAGATATTTACGTGATTTCAATCCCTCTTCTATTTCACGTCTCTCTTC
>ONIK01000072.1 GCA_900317865.1 uncultured Methanobrevibacter sp.
TATTTTAGCCATAATTTTAAGTATTATTGGTATTAAGAAGTTTGTATTAAAATAAATCTAAAAAAGAGGAATTAATTTTCCTCAAAAACTATTTTTTTTCTAAAATCACACCATCTTATTTTCTTTAAATGAAACATCAGTAGAATTGGGTTTCATTGTCTATATTTTCACAAATTATATAAATTCTCATTTAATAATTATTAATTGTTTAGAACAATTTTGTTAATTATTTACTATTTTAAAAATCTTATTTGGAGAGGGTTGTGTGAAAAAGACAAAAATTATATGTACTATTGGTCCGGCATCTGATTCTGTAGAAACTATGGAAGAAATGGTTAACAAAGGCATGGATTGCGCACGTATTAATCTTAGTCATGCTACAGAAGAGAATAGATTGAAAATAGTGAGTGCTGTTCAAAAAGTACGAATAGCATGTGATGTTCCTGTAGCTATTATGTATGATACAAAAGGGCCTGAGTTTAGATCGTTAACTTTTGAGGACGGAGGCATAACTTTACAAAAAGATGATACAATTAAAATGAGTAAAAATTGTTCAATTGGTAATAAAGATGAATTTGGAGTTAATCACAGTAATGCAATTGATTTCATTGAAATTGGGGACAAAGTACTTGTAGATAATGCTTTACTTGAATTGGAAGTTATTGACAAGAAAGATGATTTTGTTGTATTAAAAGCATTGGATGATGGAAAGATTCAGGATCACAAATCAATTAATGTTCCTGGTGTTAATTTAAAATTAAATTTCATGAGTGATGTAGATAAAAAGGATATTACTTTTGCAGCACAGCATTCCTGTGATTATTTGGCATTGTCATTTGTAAATAAAAAAGAGGATGTAATTGAAGCCCGTAAAATAATTGAGGAAGCCGGAGGAGATTGCCTTATTATTTCAAAAATCGAAAGTCACAAAGGTATTGAAAATATAGATGAAATAATTGATGAATCTGATGGTATTATGATAGCTCGGGGTGATTTGGGTGTGGATGTTCCAATGGAAGAGTTACCGATGCTTCAAAAGGATATTATTACAAAATGTCGTCAGAAAGGCAAGTTTGCTATTGTTGCCACTGAAATGCTGGCTTCCATGTATGAAAGTCCTAGACCTACAAGAGCAGAGGTTTCGGATGTGGCTAATGCAATATTGGATGGAACTGACTGTGTGATGTTGTCTGGAGAGACCACTATTGGAAAGTATCCCATAGACGCAGTTGAAACGATGAGTAAGATATGTAAATATGTAGAATCCACTATTGATTATTCAAAACATGTTGCTTACAAAGGAAACGTTGGCATTAGTGATACTATTTCTAAATTGGTTAGGGATGCCGTCGAATATGCAGACATAAAATTGATTGTCACGCCTACCATGTCCGGTTTTACTGCTCGAAAAATTAGTAATTTAAGACCAAACTCTATAATATTGGCCTGTTGTCCCTCTTATCGTATTGCAGATAAAGTAATTTTAAATTTTGGTGTTAAACCGGTAATTACTGAGGTATATGAAAGCACAGATAAAATGGTTGAAAATGCTAGAAAAATGGCTAAAAAAGAATTTAATCTAAAAGATGGGGATTTGATAGTAGTTACTGGAGGATTTCCATTAGGTGAATCAAAACGAACCAATTATTTAAGAATTATTGAAATATGATGGTGCATTATTCATAATTTAATGGCCTTTAAATTTCTCTCAATACTCTTCAAATGCTACCACTATTTACTTATTAAATATATTTAATATATTTGAATAAGGTGATAATGTTGTCCTCTTATAAAGGCCATTCTCTATTTGCATTAATATTAGCACTGATGTTTTCATTCAATCCTCTAATAATTGCCTTGGTTATTATTGGTGCAAATATTCCTGATTTTGATCACAAATTCAGAAAAGAGCATGTCTATAAGTTGATAATTTTGGGATTATTGATTTTTATATCATTATATATCCTAAATCTACCTTACTATATTGGTTTAATTATAGTATTTTTGGGTTTAACCTTTTATTTTTCAGAACACAGAAGTTTTACACATTCTATCCCTGGAATAATAATTTTGGCTTCAGCTACTGCATTAATCTTAATATGGGCTTGGCAATTAATAGTCAATGTAACTGTCCTTTCAAATAACTACTTAATTGCCATATTGATTGCTCTTTTAAGTTTTTTATTCTTAAATAAAAGGTTATTGCCTATTTTTATTCCATTATTTTTTATCTCAGTAGTGATTTTACAAGCATTTGAAATAACATATATTCAAATTGTATTATCACTATTTTTAGGCTTGTTTTCACATGTTGTACTTGATGCAACAACACCTGCAGGAGTTAAATTATTTGCTCCAATATCATCTAAAGAGTATTATAAGAATTTTGCCACTGCTTCAATATTTATTTTAATAATATTGGCGTTAATTTGCCGTGCACCATTTTTATTTTCGATTTTTGAAAATTTCCTTAGATTTTACATGTAAAAAATAGACCTGAATTTTTAATCCATAAAACAAATCTTGATACGATATATAAAACAGGTAATTCTATTAATGGTCCAATTACAAGTGCTATAGCTATTAATTCTCTGCCGGGAAATGAATTGATTGCAATTGCAAGAGCCAACGGTGAGTTGCGGGCCAGTGTTGTCATTGTTAAACTTGCATATTCTTCATATGTAAAGTTAATTTTTTCACTTAATAATAAATCTATAATCGTATTTACTATAAAAAAGATTATTAATGGGATAAATATTGTTAAAACTGAATTTAAGTTTTTAAACAGTAAATTTCCTTCGCTATTGAATATTGCAAATACGGCTAGGGCTAAAAAAACAATCTGATATTTTGAGAAAAAATTGCTTAATTTTTCTTCCTGGCCATTATTTAATATTAATTTTGTAATTTGCGCTAATATGAATGGTATTACAATAACAATTAACAATGAGTATCCAAGATCAATATAATTCATTGAATTGCCGCTTGAAAAGAATATTATTAAATATATCGGCAGCAATACAATCTGCAGGATTAAATTAATTGGAAGCAATGATAAACTTAGATTCAAGTCTCCTTTTGCCATTTTGGTAAATACTAAATACCAGTCAGTACATGGAGTTAATATCAGCATGAAAAATCCAATAAAGATATCAATATTTCCATTTAAAAATAGATTTCCTAAAAAATAACCGAATAATGGTGTCCAGATGAAATTAATAATAATGCTTGTTGATGTGAATTTAAGGTTTTTAAAGCTTTTTTTCAGGTCTTTAAGAGGTATTTCTAAAAATAATCCGTATAACATTAAGCATAAGAATAAACTGGTTAGTTTTCCAATATTGTTTGCAAGAAAATCAACATTGCTTAAAATCAATCCTATTGCTATTGCTGTTATCAATATTATTGGTTCTAGCTTTTCTATTATATTCATCCAAACACCATTTTTAGGTATGACTAAATTTTTGTCATTTAACTTATATAAAGTTTTTTTTCCTGGTTTTTTTCAGCCATTATAAAACTGTTTAATCATTTTCCTGTTATTAATTATTAAACAAGAATTTGGGTAGTCATTTTTCTATATTATTTTATATGGTGTGATTTATAATCGATTTTTAATTATTCTTTCAGTTTGATAATTTTAAACTTGATTTAACATATATTTTTTTTAAATTTTTTTTCAAAAGCATACATTTATAATAAATAATCATGATAAATATTAATGTATATTTATTTAGTCAATTTTTTGACTTAAAATTCAATTGAAATGGAGCTTGTTTAATGTTTTTGACTAGAATTGTTTATGGAATTATTTATTTCTTAGACCTTATTTACGAAATTATTAAATCAACAATTGACGTTACATTTAATAAGATTATGAGAAGAGATATTAATCCTGTAGTTATTGATGTTGAAACAGTTTTAGAAAGACCTGTTTCACAGACAATTTTGGCAAATAGTATTTCATTAACTCCAGGAACTTTATCTATAGATTTAGATTCTGAAAATCAAATTATTAAAGTAGCTGCTATTTCTCCAAGAAGTAAAGAGGATATTATTCCTTTTGAACCATATATTAAGAAGATGTTAGAGTAGATTTATTTAAATGACACTTCTTTATATTTAAATTAATTGAGTGGGATATTGATGGACATATTGCTTATTTCAAAATATATTTTAATCATAGCACTCGTCATAATGATGTTTGCTGCTCTAAGAGTAAGTGCTTATAAAACTACCTCAATGGGATTACTTGGAAGTTCTGTTGTAGTTGTAGCTTTTGCTGTAGCTTTACTTGCTTTTGGTGATTTGTATAATCTCACTTTTTATAGGGATATATCATTAGCTTTAATATTCTTTGGATTTGTAGGTACTGTTGCTTTTGCTGTTGTTGCTGGGGGCGATAAATGATGGTTGTTGAGCTTATACAATCAATCCTCCTATTAATTGCGGCATTTATGGTAATTGTATCTGCTGTTGGTCTTGTAACTCTTTCTAGTGATAGGAAGAATGCTGTTTATGGGAGAATCCATATTGTTGGAATTTTTGATATTGCTTGTATTATTGCAATGATTGGTTTGGGCCAATATCTGCTTGCAGGAATATACTTTATTCTAGCACCGTTTACAGCTCATGCAATAGCTAATGCATTCTATAAAAGTGAAGATGTTGAGAATAATGCTGAATTAAATGTTGTTGAAGAAGATGATTCAAATCCGTTTATAGTTAACAAATCCAAGATTCAGGTATTGGAAGATAAGGATTCTGAAAAACTTAAAGCTGATGATCGTTTCACAATTTCAATGTTAGATATTGAGGAGGAGTAAGATGATAGAATTTATATTAATGATTATAACTATTGTAAGTGCTATTCTTGCTCTTATTCAAAAAGATTTATTAAAAGCAGCAATATTGACTGGATTTTCTGGCGGAGCACTCGCAGTTTTATTCCAAATATTACTTGCTCCTGATGTTGCATTAACTCAGGCTATTGTTGGTGCAGCTATTGTTCCGGTATTTATTGCTTTGGCTGTTAAAAAGACACAAAGGAGGGATGCATAATGGCTGAAACTCAACTTGCTATATTATTTACATCTATTGCTTTAGTTGTCATTGGTCTTTATGCTGCAATCTTTGTAGATAATATCATTAAAAAAATCATTGGTATTAGCTTTATAGAAGAAGGAGCCAATTTATTCATAGTTGGAATTGGTTATAAAGCTGGTGGTATTGTCCCAATTTTAATGCCAAATATGGATCCGGCATGGTTTGCATCAAATGCTTCTTATCCGCTGCCTTATGGTTTAGTACTTACTAGTATAGTAATTGGAGCCAGTACTCTTGCAGTAATGCTTGCTTTGGTAATGGTTCTTTACAGAAAATATGGAACTTTAAGTACTAGTGTAATGTTGGCTGACACATCAAAACAGGAGGAATACAATGAATGAATTAATTCCATTGATGGTTATTGTTCCTATGATGGCGGCATTACTTTTAAGTGCTTTTTCAAAATATGATAAACTTATTAGAATTTTAGCATTTGTGGTTGCAATTTGTTTGCCGATAATTCCGATTGTGTCAAATTACGGTCTACACTTCTTTGGCGGATACGAGCCAATGGTAGATAATGTAACGAACATACTTTATCATCCGGCTATTACATATTCATTTGACTTTATGCAGCAATGTTTCATTGCAATGATTGGTCTTTTGACATTTTTAGTAGTCTTTATTTACTTAAGTAAGTATAAAAAAGTCTCAGGACCTTATTTGTTCTTATTGTTCATGGGTACTTCTGCTGCAACAGCATTAATATTGACTGATGATATCTTCCACATGTTTGTGTTCTTTGAAATATTGGCACTTGCACAGGTGGGTATTGTAGCAGCTTCATCAATTGAATATAGTTATGAAATGGCCTTGAAATACATGATTTTAGGTGCTATTGGAAGTCCGATGATGCTTTTAGGAATTGGATTCCTGTTGGCTATGACGGGTACTGTTAATGTTACTGACATTGTAGCAATTCTGCGTGGAGGTCTTTTAAACGTTACTTCTCCAGTATTCTTGTTATCTTTAGGTTTAATATTCTTTGGATGGTTATATGCATCTGGTTTACCACCATTCCATACTATTAAATCCGGTATTTACAGTAAAGCAGAACCTCATGCAGCAGCTTTACTTCAATCATTTACTGTTATTTCAATGATTTCAATTGTCATTATAATGTTTAGAATCTACTCATCATTACCGATATTTGAAGTCTTTATAGTATTGTTTTCAGTTATAGCAATGATATTGGGTGTATCTATGGCTTTAACCCAAACAGATTTTAGACGTATGATTGGATTTTTGGCTGTTGGAGAACTTGGTTTCATAGGTTTAGGTATAGGTCTTGGAACTCAATTTGCTTTAACTGCTGGTTTGTTCCAGGCTTTAAATGAAATTGTTATTACTGCATTGTTATTCATTGGATTTGGAGCTATTGTCCATTCCACCAATGAGGTTGATACTCGTAAATTGGGAGGTCTTTTGGCTTATCACCCTAAAGTCGGAATAATGCTGTTGATTGGTGGTTTAGCTATGGCTGGTGTACCTCCTTTAAACGGTTTCCAATCTAAATTAATGCTTGTTCAGGCTTCTTTAAGTTGTGGTTATCCTGAATTGTCCATCTTAACTATAATGGTCAGCATTGCTACTTTTGTAGTGTTTGTTAAAACATTCTACTCTATGTTTTTAAGACCAAAACCACATGATTTGGAAGTTGCTGATAAAGAGGTTCCAAAAGCAATGGTTTTCACAATGCTAATACTGTTAATTGTTATTTTCGCATTAGGTTTATTCCCTAATGTTGTAACTAGTGGAATTTCTAACTATGTAGGAGGATTGTTACTATGAAGCTTTATGATCAACTATTTTATGTTGTAAAAAGGTTTAAGAAGTTATTCTCTCCTGGTCCAGTAACCAATGCTGATGTTTCAGGAAGTATTACTGCAGAAATATTTATAATTGTTTCAATAGTGATTGCAAGCTTGTTGCTTAGACATGTCAGTGTTTTGCTTGCCGGATTCGTTACTTTAATATTGGCTGTTGTGTTAATAACAAATATTCCACTTATTCCTAAATTCAGAATTGAACAAGAGGATTCATTAAATAAAATGTTATTCTATGCTATTATTGCTTTAGGATTTATTGTTATATTCTTATACTGGGGTGGTAATCTTGTCTAATGCAATTCGAAATTTATTTGCTGCTGTTATAACTGCATTATTATCTATTACATTATTTGATGCAGTTTTCCATGTTAGCAAAATGATTACTCCAGGTGTAAGCAATATTTATAATGCGTTAGGAACTAAAATTGCGCCAAACATGGTAACTGCTGTCATTTTTGATTTCAGAGGTTATGATACATTAGGTGAGTCAATCATACTTTTAACTGCAGGACTTGTGGTTTTACTTGTATTTGGAAGAGGAAGATTAGGGGGTAAACTATGAGCCAAATTCTTAAATTAATAGCTTTACCGATTTCAATTATTTTAATTTGTTTAGGTATAATGACTATTCTGGGAGGACACATAACTCCTGGTGGAGGTTTCCAGGGGGGAGCAATGATTGCTGCCGGTGTTATATTATCTATTCTTGTTTACGGATTGGGTAATTCTCCTATAGAATTTTCACATACTTATATTGAAGTATTTGAATCAATTGGAGCATTAGGTTATATTGTTTTAGGTTTGGTAGGTTTATTTGCAGGAGGATTCTTCCTGTATAATGTTGGAGCAGATATATTCAATATTATTCCGGCATCAATTCAAACTGTATTCCATTATCCTGATACAACTAATGCAGGTATTATTCCTTACTTAAATATATTTGTAGGTTTAAAAGTATTTGTAGGATTAAGTGCTATTGTAATTGCATTTGCAGGATTTAAAAAACTTGTTGAGGAGGATGCTGAACAATGATAGCTATTGGGCCTATCATATTTGGATTAATTCTGGGTTTAATTATTGGATCTCAAATTAAAACTGGCAATATCAGCGATACTTCATTTAAAACTTCCTCTTATGTAGTTATCATTATTGCTGCATTAATAATGGCATGGCAATTGGGTGAATTCCCATTTTATGATTATTTCCCATTATCATCAGCATTTGCATCAGCTTTAATCGGTGTTTTATTGTCTAAATTAATATTCGCAAGGAGTAGCTAAGGGGTGTTATAATGTTTTTATCAACTAATACATGTGATGGAAAAGGAGAGTGTATTAAACAATGTCCTACAAAAGCGATTCGTTTAATTAATGGAAAGGCTTTCAGCTGTCTTACTTGTGGAATCTGTTATGAAAACTGTCCGAATGATGC
>ONIK01000123.1 GCA_900317865.1 uncultured Methanobrevibacter sp.
GCCTCTATCATCGAATAAATCGATTTTATCATCAAACTTTGCCATTTTTTCCCTCCTAAATAAATAGAGTTTAACTAATATACCACTCTCAATGGTGAATTTTTTCCACCAAATTGAGTTGAGCTACAAAGCAAGTTTTTGCAAATAGCCAGCCATATGGTATACAAATTTATCTTTAATTTAGATATAATATAAATATTACCCCTAGAAATTTTTAGAAAAGTTTATAAAGAATAATATGATTAAAAGATTTTAAGAAAAAAGACCCCAAAAGTAATACTTTTTAAAATAAATAAAAAGTGTTTAAAATTATAATTTAAACTGAATTTCAACTTAAATTATTAAAAATTAACAATAATAAATATGATTTAATTTTAAAAATTGAATTAAAACATTTATGTAAAATTAAGAATTTTAATAAATTATTACTTTTTAAGTTGCCAGTAATAAATAATACTTTTTTTAATACTATTTTTTTACAATCTACTTTATATAATACAAAACACAAAATTTAAAATCATGCATGTAGTAGCGGATGTTGGAGGAATACCTGGAAAAGATTGTAACGGTTTTTGCAAATACTGTTACTTTAGAAAGGTAAAAGATATTAAAGTTTTTGGCTGTGCACATTGTCTTCCAAACAAAATCGGATGTGAGCGATGTTCAAAAGGAGTTGCAGATGCCCAAAGTGAATTTAAAAGCCCTTTTGAAGTTTTAAATACTGTTCAAACTGCACTGATGATGAATAGAGGGGCGGGTGAAATAATAGCTGACATCAGTGGTGGAGGCGACATCAGCTGTTATCCATACCTGGAGTCACTGACTGCACAATTAAATCAGTTTTCAATAAAATCACATTTGGGATATTCATGCGGCAAAGGAATAAGTGATAGCGACATAGCCAACAGATTAATTAATAATGGAGTTGAAGAAGCCACATTCACAGTATTCTCAACAGATCCAGAACTTAGAACCCAATGGGTTAAAGACAAACATCCGAGAGAAGCTCTGGATGCCTGTAAAATTTTTTGTGAAAATATTAAACTGACTGGTGCAAGCGTAATAATACCTGGTGTAAATGACGGCGAAATTTTAAGAAAAACCTGTGATGATTTGGAAAGCTGGGGTGCAAAGGGATTCATTTTAATGAGATTTGCAAATACATTTAACGAAGGACTGATTTTGGGAAACGAACCTATTCTAAAAGACCACGAATCACAGCCAGTTGAAGAATTTGCACAGCTGGTAAAAGATTTAAACAGCGAATACAACTTTAGGATTACCGGAACACCATTATGTGATCCCGAAACGGGCGGACCATTTGCAATAGCCAAGGATGAAAACAAAATATTTTTACAGTTTATCAAACCGGTAACCGGTGAAGCAACACTGATTACATCAAAAATAGCTGCACCATATATACAGAACATATTCGACAAACTCGAAGTTGACAGCGTTAATGTTGTGGCTGTTGAAAAAGAAATAGCGTGCCTCATTACAAAAGAGGATTTGGAAAGTCTTGATTTAAGCGAAATTAAAGAAGCTGTAATATTGCCCGGCAGGTCATTTGTTCACCAGCTTGATGCAGAAAGAATATTGAGTGCTGACGGAGTGGAACGCATAGTAGGCCGCGGTCCCGATACATTAACGGTTGACGGTGAATTAAGTATTGATTTAACCGACGAAAATGTAATCGAGCGAGAATTAGAAGACTTTAATGATTTGGTGGATGCAATAAACTTCTTTGGAATGAGAGTACTTTAAAAAAAAGAAATTCAGTTCTCAATAAGAGAACTTTCACTATATATTTTTACTAAAATATAATCATACATTTTAGATTTTTTGATTTCTGCAATTTCAGATAATTTTTTACCATCAATTACAATATTTTCAATTAATTCATGGTATTTATCATAATTGACTTTTACACGAACACCATCAAGTTGAGTAGTTACTGGTGCTGGAGAGATAACGTCTTTTATTTCAGGAATTTGATTTTCTATTGCATTTTTAACAACAATAGAAGGTACTAACGGTGGATCCATGTTCATTTTCTGTTTTCTATTATTTAATATTCCTTCAACAGTTTCGACTAATTTTTCCAAAGCCCTGACATCAGGACCTCTTCTTAATCTTCTAGGAATTCTTCCCAAATCACCAACATAAGCATCAGCGCCCGGAAGTTCATCTATTGGAATATCTGGTGCTCCAGTTACAATTACAGGAATATTTATATCATCGTATAAGAAGGATTTTTCCTTAATACATTTTTCAAAGCTTCCAAGAGCAAAAATAGCAACATCATGTTCTTCAATTAATTGCTTTTCTTCTTCGGAAATACCTGAAGTTCCTTTACCGTCTCCTCTTGCAAGACCAATCATATTATCCTTTGCACCATATTCACGCAAAAATTCGGAAATGTCACAAGCGGCATGAGGCAGGTGATGCCTTGCAAGCGTAGGTGATACAATAGCTATTTCAGAACCTGCCATTGGTGCTACACTAAGTTTTCCCAATAATTCATTTGATTTTTCTTCTATTTTACCTACATCATTTAATGGAATTGCCATGCTCAATACCAGTTCCATCTGTAAAACATTATCTTGAAGAATAAACCCACCTAAATCTTCAATTAACTCTTTTAGTTCTTCACTTTTGTGAACTCCACCAGTAAATGTTAATGTTTCATACATTGTTATACTCTCACATAAAGTCTATATTATTAATAATTTTTCATATTTAATCTATATTAATTTTTCCAAAATTTCATATCTTTTTTCAATGCGTTCAAATGGGTTTTTAGACACAAAATTGTGTGATGGAATTTCTATTAATCTAACATCTTCATTTATGACTTTTTCCTTTAGATAATCCGGATAAATTACATAATCATAATTTTCATCCACTTTTTCAAAGCCAAAATTATCTACGATATCAGCTAAAAAATTAGATATTACCCTGACTTTAACATGGGAGTTATCATGATTTTCCAGATAGTTTAAACAAAGATTATAACCTTTAAAAAACTCCAGAATTTCACTTTCAGACAATTCATGGTCCGTCAATTTAGAAACTTCCCGAATACTTTGCGCCAGCTGTTTTGGAGTATTTAACTTGATGGCTATTGAATCCATATTAACCTTGCTTTCAGACAGCAATATGGCCAAATCACCTTCCTCCAAATCAGGATTTTTATTAACCTTATACTCTTTAATGCCTGCAAGTTTTACAACTTCCTCACACATCGGTGTTGTAACGATTATCATAATATAATATTATATAAAATGCTTTAATATATACTAAACTATGAAAGTAACATTAAGTTTTGAAGAAACAGTAAGCAGCGATGTTTCAATAATGGTTGATGTTTTAAGGGCAAGCACTACAATAACAACTACCCTAGATAAATTTTCAGAGATCATACCATGTTTTTCACCAGAAGAAGCATTTAAATTAAGAAAGGAAACCGG
>ONIK01000086.1 GCA_900317865.1 uncultured Methanobrevibacter sp.
ATTAATTGCATCAATTCCTTCACAGATTCAAGCAATAATCCTTGCAATTAGCCATGAGCAAATTAATAAGTTAGTTAGTACATGATTAAATTATTGTATATAATTTTCATTTGGCGGAAGCATTCCTGTGAACTTAATTTTTTACATGATTTCGTAATTTGCGGTAAAAGATAGTTGTTTGGCAATAATGCAAGCAATTATATGAATAAACCAAATAATTATAATGTTCAAATGGACAGCTGGTTATTCCTAAACGGAACAAATAATCAAAACGACATTAAATTCTTCCTGATGAGATATAACGGTATAACAACAAGTGAATATGATAATACTTTACTGCCGGAAATCAATTTAACGATTACTACAACAGGAGGTATTGTTGACAAATCTGTTGTTGGTCTAGATGAAACAGTCAAATTCAGCCCTGCTGAAAGTGGAATTAAAAGAGTAACTGCACAAATAGAAGATGCAGTGCAAACAATTGAATTTTCAATGGGCAACTTCAACATCCTGTAGGGAGTAATCAATAATGCAAATTCTTCAGTCATCAACTTAACACACAACTACATATACGACCAGTGGGATACGATGACTGAAGGGGTTTTAATTGATAGGAATGTGACAATCAACGGTAACGGCTTTACGATTGATGCAAAAGGTAAATCAAGGATATTTGAGGTAACTGCAGGATTCATTAATATTACTGATGTTACATTGAAAAACGGAAATGCAGACAATGGTGGTGCCCTTTACTTTAGTAATGCTATTTCCAATTCCAATATAAATGCTAACATTAATCTAATGCCTGGAGAATATATTATAACATCAAGTTATAACGATTCAAGCATTGCAAACAAAATAACTATTAAATGTTGAGATTAATTTCTCAACAACTTTTTTTTTAAAATTAATTCCATTATTAATCATGCTTTTTAAAGACAATCAGTTTTGAGAATATGTAGTTTAAAACAATCACGATGATTTGAACAACGATTTTTGATATTGAGCCATCAAATGCAAGAAGATCAATGAATGCATACATCAAAAACATATCTACAACACCGGAAAATATCCTGCCTCCAAAAAAGAGAGACATTTCCTTCAGTATATTAGGACTCCTGCTTTCAAACACCCATCTCCGGTTGGTTACATATGCAAAAAGCACTGATAGAAACCATGCTATGGCGTTTGAAACCAGATAATTGATTCCCAAAAGATTTGCAAAGAAAAAATAACTTATGAGATTAACAAAAAATGTGAATGCTCCAAAAACTACATACAGTATCAGTTCTCTATCAAACTTTATCCAGTCTTTTATCATCGATGTTTGTCTCCTTAATAATGAAAATAGGACGATTCTTTGTTTCATTGTATGTGTTTTCCAGATATTTGCCCAATATTCCGATTAAAATCATTTGCATACCTCCCAAAAACAGTATTGCACATATTGTTGTTGCAAAACCCTGGACGGGATCTGAATATAAGAGATATTTCACTATAATAAACAGAAGGTAAAGGAATGCAAGTGCTGAAATTATGAATCCCAGAATTATTGAAAGTGAGAGGGGGAGTGTCGTAAATGCAATAATGGCTTTAATGGAATACCTGATGAGGTCTCCGACTGACCATGTGCTCTCTCCTGCAACCCTTTGAATGTTTTCGTATTCAATCCACTTGGTTTCAAAGCCGACCCATTGGAAAAGCCCCTTTGAAAAGCGGTTGTATTCGTTCATTCGTATCACTGCATCGGTGACCTGGCGTGTCATCACACGATAATCCGTTGCTCCGGCCACAAGTTTTACGCTGGAAATGGAATTGAACAGTCTGTAGAACAATCGGGATCCCAATTTATTAATCACAGGTTCGCCTTTTTTTGAAACCCTTTTTGCAGCTGCAACGTCGTAACCTTCATGTATTGCCTCAATCATTTCCAGAAGAAGACTTGGAGGGTGCTGAAGGTCAGCGTCTATGAGACCGACCAGGCTGCCTGTGGAAATAATCAGACCTGCATAGATTGCAGATTCCTTTCCGAAATTTCTTGAAAATGAGATATATTTGACATTCGGATTTGAATCCGCCAGTTTTCTTATTTTTTCCTGAGTATTATCCTGGGAGCCGTCGTTGATAAAGAGGACTTCATAATTAATGCCGACTAATGTCTTTTGAAGTTCCTCAAAAAATATTTCGACAGTTTTCTCTTCGTTATAACAGGGTACAATAATGCTCAGCAATTCCATATTGAAATATTTATCCTTGTTGGTATAAATAATTTTTAATAATATTGTCTTTTTACCGGCAAGTTTTAAACGGGAAAATATTTTTTGTTAAGTTTTATATACTTTGTTTTTTATATGATATTTTAACTTAAATTTTTTTTCTATGATTCAAAATTATAGATTTCAGCTTAAAAAAGGGAAATGATGATACTGTTAAGTTTTGATATTGAGGAGTTTGATGTGCCCAGGGAGAATGGGGTCGACTATTCGCTTGAGGAAGGCATGAAGGTGTCTGTTGAAGGTACAAACATCATTTTGGATATCCTTAAAAGAAATGATGTTAGAGCCACATTATTTTGCACAGCAAATTTTGCTGAAAACGCTCCAAAAACAATGAAAAGAATACTGAATGATGGCCATGAAGTTGCATCCCATGGTGTTGACCACTTTGAGCCTAAAGAAAGTGATTTTGCAAAATCAAAGGATATTTTAGAAAAAATAACCGGAACAGAAATAAGGGGCTACCGTCAGCCGAGGATGTTCCCGGTAAAAGACAGTGAAATCCGCAATGTAGGATATGCCTACAATTCATCCATTAACCCTGCATTCATTCCTGGAAGATACATGAATCTCAACACTCCAAGGACATATTTCGAAAAGGATGGGGTAGTTCAGATTCCGGCTTCTGTAACTCCAACGTTAAGGTTTCCTCTCTTCTGGCTGTCACTGCATAATCTTCCTGAAAGTGTCTACCACAGGTTGGTTCGCCGCGCCCTGAAAAAGGACGGTTATTTCACCACATACTTCCATCCATGGGAGTTCTATGAGTTAAATGATCATCCGGAATTTAATGTGCCGTTTATAATGAAAAGAAACAGCGGTTCTGCAATGGCTCAAAGACTTGACCATTTAATCGGGATGCTTAAAGACAGAAATCATGTATTTGCCACATACAGTGAATTTGTGGACTCCATCCGTTAAAGTCAATTAAAATATATGATGCTTTTGTTCAAAGCAATATGATTTGCCTTAAAAAAACAGCAGCTAATCATTGGAGAATATTTTGCATGATTAATTATTGAAATATTGCCATGACAATCAATTCAAATTTCATTATCTTTATTTTTAAAAAATAACAATTTAAATTTAGAAAATATTTAATATGTTCAATAACTAATGTAGTATTATGGGTTTTAATTTTGAGTTTGACAGAAAAAATAAAGATATTGTTGGAAAGTTTTTTTTCGCACTTAGTTTTATAATACTTGTTTACATGCTTATAACTCCCCTTGACCATCTTATTCTCCATGTTGACGAGTATTTCACACTTACGCTTATCAATTTCGATGTAGGTGAAATGATAAGCCTCACCGCTGCGGACGTGCATCCGCCATTATATTATCTGATACTTAAGTTCGCAATGACTGTTTTCGGATTTTTCGGAGTCTCTGCCCACAGTATCTATGCAGTAAGGATAGTTTCTATAATTCCATATGCAATTATCATGCTTATTTCATATTTCAAAATCAGAAAGGATTACGGATGGCTCACAGCAGGACTTTTCATGTTCTCAATAGGTGTCATGAGTCAGTTTTTCTTTTATTTCCTCATAGCAAGAATGTATAGCTGGGCAATCCTGTTTATGCTTGTAGCTTTCATATATACAAAGGAAATCTACACTAAGGGGGAACTGAAATACTGGATGATTGTATGCATTGCATCAGTATTGGCTGCATATACGCATTATTTTGCAGGAATTTCTGCAGCGTGTCTTTTCCTGATTTTAATATATTATGTTATTTTTAAAAACAGAAGTCAGATCAGGAATCTTTGCATTTCTATTGCGGCGGGAGTTCTTTTATATGCATTTTGGCTTCGGACTCTTTTTGCTCAGTTGGGCGCCGTTCACCATGGGTTCTGGGTTCCTAGAGTTACTGTTAAATCACTTATCGAGGATTTTGGATACTATGCATATTGCAATAACCTTTTCTTTGCAGCTATTGCAATTCTGATACTTATTGCTATCATATACATGTATAAAAAACAGCTGAATGATAAATACGACACGGACAACTTTTATCTTCTCACCGGCCTTGGAGTTTATATGGGAACAATCATAATTGCTCTTATTGTTTCCCTTACGTTTAAGCCTGTACTGCTTGCCAGATATTTGATTCCTGCCTCAGCGGTTTTATGGCTTTCAATCGCAATTCTCATAAACAAGATTGAAGACAGAAGGACAATGATGTATTCATTTGCGCTCGTATGTCTGCTTCTGATTGTGGGAACGGGATACATGATAAGTTCCAACATCACGATGTATAATGAGGGAATGGCTAAAGAAAACCTCTTCAATGAAATCACGCAGGATGAAAATGCATCACTTATTCTGGCCCGACCGAACGGAGAAATATATTTCCTGGACTATTCTGACAGGGTGGATACCTATTGTATCAAATATACATATGTCTTTGACAAGACCTCGGACAGGCTGCATCAGACATTCAATTTCAAGGACACGTCGGAGAAGGATATCTCGGATCTTGTTATAAACAATACGGACAGACATTTCTATCTTGTCAATATTATGACCTGGGGAGACCTGAATTTGAGTCCGCAAATCAACAAGACCACATTGCTGTCTGATCAGGGAATTGAGATATCCAAGCTGACACTCAAAGGACCTGAAATTAATGAAACGGCAAATTAACGTAATGGGGGCAATTTCCCCTTTTATTTTTAAATTTTTCTTGATTGCACTGATTTTCGATTTAAGAGCTCTGCAATCATGTAGCTTCGAAAATATTCATTGTCAATGTAATGGATAGATGATTTCATGTTTGATACGTTGTATCGGTTAATGTGCAGGCAATTGTATTGTACGCTTTTCCTGCTAATCATTCCCGTTTTTGAATTTTTTGCATGAAATTTGGCTGGTGAATAATTGATTTCAGCTATTGTAATTTTGATACTTTGTTATTTTTTATTAGCTTTGGTTGAAGTTATCTTTTAGAATATTTGTGCTGATTTTAAAAAATACTTTTAATCATTGGGATATGTATATGAATTTTCAGAAATTGTAAAAATTTAGGATAGAATATTGCCGAAGACTTAATCTGAATCAGTCTCAACGTCAAAAATCATTAATATCTGAAATAAGAAAAACATTATCAAAAGACAATTGGGAGCTTTAGTTATGTGCAGTGAAAGATACCTGGCGATAGATGTTGGAGGAACAGCTATTAAATACGTCCTTACAGACAGGACAGCAAAAATCAACAAAATCAATGAAATTAAAACAAATAGGAATAAGAAAGAACTGTTTAACTCACTGGATGAAATAATTGCTCCCAATATGGATGATATAAATGGTATTGCACTCTCATTTCCCGGTAAAATTGATGCCGAAAAGGGCATTGCACATACTGCGGGAGCATTAAACGGGATTTCAAATTTGCCCATAAAATCAATCCTTGAAGAAAAATATTCCAAACCTGTATGGATTGAAAACGACGGTAAATGTGGAGTATTGGCGGAATTTTGGAAAGGAAACCTGTCTGATGTAAAAAACGGAGTATTTATCGGTATAGGCACAGAAATCGCCGGCGGTATAATACTTGAAGGAAAACTCTATCGAGGATCTTTTGGATCATCTGGAGAATTTTCAAGCATGCTGAACTGCCTTAAAAATCCCGACAATGAAAAGCGCTTCGGTAAAATTGGAGGCCATAAAAACATGATTTCATATTACGGAAGCGGTAAATGCATCGACAGTTATGAGTTCTTTGATAAGTATCAAAACCGTGATGAGACTGCTCAAAAGGCATTGAAAGAATACTCTCGAATAATTGCTGCCGGAATCATTAATATCCAGTCCGTATTGGACGTGGAAAAGTTCTGCATCGGTGGAGGAATTTCAGCCCAGGATGCATTGATAGATGAAATACGCAAAAGCCTTCAGGAATTCATTGCCATCAAATCATCAGAAGCAATTAACGAACCTGCAATCGAAAAATGCCATTTTGGAAATGGGGCCGGATGTGTTGGCGCATTATATAACTTTTTGATTATGGAAAAACTCATCTGAGATTGAATTTCATATCATTATCTTCGGATTAAACTTGTATTTAAAAAAAGATTGCTGTGGTGGTAATGTTTTTTTGAACCTCCCATCGTTAGACGACAGGAAGTTCATTTTTGACAATTCTTGGGATTATATGAACATTAAATGTTCATAATACTGTGTAAAGATAAGCACTTGCAGGCATTTGATTATTGGAAGCAACAGATGCAGTATCAGACAAAATTTCAGTATAAAGAAGATTTATCTGGGATGTTACGGATGCTGCAACACATGCACCAATATATCCTCCTGTTACACCTCCCATTATTCCGGATACAACAGAAAGTCCAATTATGATT
>ONIK01000075.1 GCA_900317865.1 uncultured Methanobrevibacter sp.
AGGATTTATATACGGTCGGAGACAGAGTGGCTCCTACCTTGTTAAAGATATTGATGGAAATATTATTTCAAGTGGTATTTCCTATAAAAAGTTAAGTCTCATTGAAAAAAGAAAAGGCTGGATTGTTGATTTTAAACAATCTTAAATAGCATCAAAGGTTATTATGGAGCGTTTACTAAAATGATGAAATATAAAAAGCCCGGACAGAAATCAGGCATCGGCGGGAAAATTTTTACCGGCGCCATGATAGTCTGCGCCTGCGGATTTTATGCCAAGGATTTTTTTTATACACAGACCGATTCCGGAATCATTTCCAGAGCAGTCGAGCAGATCAATGACAATCTTGCCGAAAAAGGCCAATCAGTCAGAGTTGAAAGAATTGAAGAACTGAAATGCAGACGGAATACCAAAAAGACAGGCAGACACGAACTTAAAAAGTTCAACTGCACGGCGGATGCCTATTATTCTGATCAGACAAATTCGAAAATCTGCATTGAAGGCAAGCATGCAATCAAAGAGACCCGCAAGGACAACCGCCGCAGCAGTAAGGTATTGTATACAGACATTTTTACCAGACAGTGCGGTGACGGTCCTGATTTTTCTGTTTTTAAGAAATACCGCTGATTTTCCTGCATGCATGTCCGTTCAGCCTGCATAAGCGAACAGTTCTGCGTCTGATTACAGGTTTAAACGGCAGACGCCGTAATTATCGGAATCTGTTCCGCTGATCTTCCAATGATCTTCTGAGTTCTTCTGATTCATCCTTTACCCTTTCACGATCCATTCGGAAAACAAGAAATGCAGTGCCGGCCAGAATAAATATGCACGGAGCTATAAAATCAGCCGCCGACGCGCGGTCCGTGCAGAAGGCCGGAAGAAGAAAAAGATTAAGTACGCAGGCTGACAGAATGCCGTACACAAGAACCTTGAAGAATGAATATCTGAAAAAAGTCATTATTTTAATCAGAAGCACCGTCATAACAAAATGCACATAGCCGAATAAGGAAGAGCTTGATGCCGATATTAATGTAGGCGAGCTGTTTGAAACCATTGAATACGATTACCCGAATTTTCATTTATCCATGAAATGTTTTTTATGCACTCTGACTTCAGATCATCTGGTGCTGAAAGAACATGAAGCGGCAAAGTGGCTGACCAGGGATAATCTGGATTCAGTTGCATGGCTGCCTGCCGATGTTACAATCATTGAAAAACTGAAAAATCTGGATTTTTAAAATTTAAATTTGCATCGTATTTTTTCATCGAATTGAAAACTTTTTTCCTCATGGCACAGAATGTTCAAAATGATAAAAAATGCAGATCACGATTATCTTTCTCATCTGATTGACGAAACTGTCGATTTACGAAATTCCTATGAGTATTGCCGGATTTCATCAGACGACGTTGAAGTTTCCTTTCTGTCTCCGGTGAAAAAGCAGTTTACCGGTTATCTTCAAGGTCCTTATGAAATGCTGATGCGAGAGCAATGCGGAATGAAGGAAAGAAAGACCGTAAGCTCAGCATGCAGAAATTATCTCAGGCTCAGTAAAAGCCGGAACGGAGACATTCTGGAGATTGTCTCTTATAAAAAAGGAGTCATAGACTGCATTCACCAGGGTTTAATTGAGAGAGGCAGGCATTTTCTGTTCCCTTTTACCGCTGACTGTGTTCATTATCCGGCATACTCCTATGTGACAGTATATAACGGTGACCATATTTCAGAAGAGTATGCAGTGAACAATACTCAGATCCTCTACAGAAGGTATATTCCCCGCTGCAATGAAAACAGTTTTGATTTCTTCTTTATTAATTTTGTAAAGGACGGTGCATATCCTGTGCTGGAGGAGTATTCAGGCATTATAACAGCCGATCCGCTTTCTTTTACTGAAAATCATTATGACAACTGGATAAATCACTGTTCTGAGAAGTGATATTCTGTAGACTGTATAGCAGGAGATATGCCGGATTTTTTCTAAGTCTCATGCACAACGTAAATAACTACATAAAGAAGTGTGAAAATAGTGCTTTTACTACTGATACCTATATGTGATAAACACATATAGGTAACAACATATAAAATTAGTTCAGAATAATATTATTCTATATTTTTAAGTATTTCAGTAAATGCCTTTTTCATACTTAGCATAACATTCATGAGCCATCCGAATTGTTCATTCCATTTTTTAGGATCATCCAATCCAACATTTTCTTTTACTATAATTATTCTGCTAGCTTTACGTTCTGGAAGTTCACGCCAGTCAAATACCAAACCGGATTTCTCTTCAATTTCAGCACGATGCTCCAGAAGTTTTGGAAACATTGTCTTGCCGTCATTGATATACAGTTCAACATCAAGTTCATCTCGTTTGATAATTTGAGATATGGTAATATGACATGATCGGAATCCGATACTGAAGTCCATCCATTGATCAACAGAAGGTTTCCTTTCTTTGAAATTTTTAACAAATTCTTCATTTCCTGAATCTTTGAATGCAAATTTTTGGAAATTAACCCAGTAATCAAATCTTTTTTGTTCTGTTTGATTTGTTGCACCGCTTTTTTGTAGCTTCAGATTATCTGATTGTGTAACAGATGTAACAGAAGTCATTCCCAACATTTTATTGATTTTTGCACCGAATTTTTCAACGTCGTACAGAGATCTGATTATATTCAGCAATTTAGAAATATTTAATGCTGAAGACATTAAATAATTACTTGTCTGGCAAATCTGGTATACCACCTGTTCCCATGGCTCGTCAAATTCTTCAATTTTATCCAGTAATTCAAGTTTATCTTTTGGTAAAGGTTTAAGCCTGAACTGACGAGCTGTTGACTCATTCCAATCTAAATAATAAGGATCCTGAGTTATACGATCATAAATATCTGGGTATGCGATCTGTAAACAAACAAGACCATAATTCATTAAATGATCATATTCATCCATTTCTTCTTCATTTTCATCTTTCCTGATATTGCTTATAATTTTGATCAGGGATAATGTATTAAGCAATCGTTTAATTGATCGAGGAATCGTACCTGTTGAAAGTCTTGTCATTTCATCAACAACATCTAAAACTGTTTGTTTTACATCCCCGTTTTCCTGTTTCAGTGTAATTTCTTTTTCCAACTTTGATATACTGAGATATCCAATGCTATTTAGTGAATCTTTGAGAAAAGCAGTTGTGTCATATGCACCTATAGGCATAGAAAACGGCATTTGAATAATTTTATCGAAAAATGATCTAAATGCACGATCGTCATCGCCGGTATTGTTGCCAAATTTTGCTTTAAGTCCCTTTACTACTACATCATAGTCAATAGCAAGAACAAAAATGCAATTATCAACTTCAAACATGTTCTTTAATAATTCAAGTATTTGAACAGCATTTTCAGGATTGATTCGATCCAAATCATCAATAAAAAACATGAATCCGCGCCGTGAATTTTGCGATTCTATACATTCCTTTACAGCTTTTTCAAAAGCGTCTCGAAAATCTTTTGGCCTGGTTTCTTTTAAATTATCGCCTATTACATCTTGGAAAGCGCTAGCAATTTCTTCACCATTTCCGCATAAGGTATTGGCTCCTACTTTAATTGCGCTTGTGGCAAGGATTGTTGCAGTTTTTTTGAGAAAAGAAAAAGTTTTTTCTTTTAATTCACTTGTAACTGATGAGCAAGGGTGCTGGTTTTCGATAATTTTTGAACACTCGTTAATCATTCCTTTGATGACACCAATTAAGGTCTGTTCAGGTGTTTGCATGATGGAATATTCCCACATATTGATCCAAACGCCGTAATACAAAGGATTATTATTATTACCATAAATCTTCTCTTCACATAATATGCTGCGAAGTTGGTTCATAAATGATGTTTTGCCGGATCCCCACTGTCCTTGTATTGCAACAGTAGTAGGCATGGAAGATTTACTTAAATATTCAGCTAAACCTTCGACATATTTTCTTGTATTCAATTTGTCGTCGTTTGCATCTTTTAAGGGTACATCAATAATATTGATTAGATCATTCATAAAAAAATCCTCATAAAGTTAAATTGTGTATATTATTAATTTTGATGCCTGTTGTTTTTTTATTCATTCCAATAATTTTTTACGAGCTTCTTCTCTGTGAACACAATTTATATGCACAGCCATCAACAATAATTGAATCAGAGTTGTAAAGGCTCATGTCATATTCTGCCTTCTAACTAACCAGTAATGGAAAAATTAATATTAAAAGTTTGTTTAGAATAATTTTTTCAAGTAACTCATAAACTTCTTACTCTTGTTTTTTATTATTTTGCAGCATAAACAGAATGTGTTCTTTAGAAATTTTTCAAATTTTATCCTGTAACAAATTCTCTTTATCTACAATGTTTTTATTACTAAAAAAGGAAAAAGTCCCGCAATTAATCCTTCTAAATATTTTTAATTTATTGTTTATTCTTTAAAATAATCAGCAATCGAAATAAAGATTCGTATTCAAATAAAGACTAGCAACAGATAAATTTACAAGTCTCTATATGCATCAATTTGTTAATAACAAACCATTAATTTATCAAGTCTATGTGTTTTTTCAGAGCCTCCAAGTATTCTTGGAAAAAATATTCCTGAACATCTGATTGACCTTTGCGATCATCTCGCCACGCAAAAGTTACATTTTCAATTTCATGTTCTTTATTTATAACAAATATCCAAACAAAAGATGATTCATAATCTTCATCATCAACATATTGTCGTGTCAGTAGTTCTCCATCATAAGTCAGGAAAACATTGCCATATGAAAAATTAGTGCACGACAGTGGAGCATTTGAATAATATTGACAGTTGTCATCATCCATTTCACAATCAAGATCTACGTCTATTGTCTGTACAACTTTTTTCAATTTATTGACATCAAAACCATCTTTACTATTGACATCAAATACTAAACTATTATGAGAATTTTTATAAAAAGTTCCCTTAAGGAGATAAAAACCTGGTTCAAAATGTTTATCTGAACTTGCATATTCATTCAATAATTCTTTAAATCTTTCAATATCTTCTTCGGAATTTGAATTTGTTTTGTCATTTCTCATGTATTTTGATGCTTCAAAGAGTTCAGATTCTAAGAAAAGCTGTAAACTGTCAACTGAGTATGAAGGAGAAAAAGCTCCTGTTTCCATAGTTAATTCATTCAGATTATTTGGCACTTTGGAATTATCTGTTAATTTGTTGTTGTCTTTAATTTTTGAGAATTGAATGTTGCTTTCTTCTTCCAAAAGCTTTTCATTTTCATCTTCAATTCTATATGAAAAAGTTCCTTCAACTTTCTGATCATAGACTACAAACGGTTTAAGTGTAATCTTTTTATCAGCGTTTGCAGATCTTAGAATTCTAAATGTGAAGTAATCGTTTATGTCATATATATCATGAACATCACCATAGTTTGTTTCAGAAAGATTTTCAATTTCAAGATCTGCTTTAAGTTCTTCATCTGGAATTCTGCAAAATTCAAAATATCTAACGTCTCCCGTTGTTTCAAGATAAACGGTATATTCTTGAGTAGTTTCATCTTCTTGCTCAAATTTCTCTTTTCTTGAACTTTTAGAATCAGCTAATTTATTTCCTGATTTTTTTGAAACTGCAGAATTATCAACATTTCTTAGAGATGCAATGGTTACAGTATTATCTGCTAATTTACCTTTTTGATCTTCAATCTGTATTACAATACCGTACTCATTAAGAAACAGTTTTTCAACATTTCCTACCTTCATGTTGCCACGAATTTCTACATTGCCTTTAATTTTTGCATCATCTTTTCTAATTGAAGCTAGTGTTGAAGAATTATCTGCAAATTTCCTACCTTGGTATACTCGAACACTTGTACCAAATTCCTCTTTAAAAAGTTCTTTGAATTTACCAACTGTAGTGCGACCTGAAACTTTCATAACGATTTCTCCTGTCTAAATAAAAGAATTATAAAAATTATCAAATTTTAGTTTGCAAGTTAAACAACTATAACTTCAATTTAACATTAGTTGCTATTTTGTAAACAGTTAAATTTTAAAAATGTGACAAATAACAACAAGATGAGTTGGTTTTCATAAAAAAAGTTTTGATAAATCAATGAATTACGTGTTTTTTGAGCGATAATGATTTTGTTAAATCTATGAATTAGAAAATTAAAATTTTTTGAAGTTAATTATTTATTAAAATTTAATATTCCAAAATATAGTGTCTAAGTTGATCAATTCATAAGTTTATACTTAACTTATGAATTAATGCATTTGCATGCATATTTTAATATAAGAATCATAATCGCTGCTAAATTTTTGATTTATTTTTAATCTTAAAATTTATGATTAAATCTTTTCGTAATTAGCTACATTGTATGGGCTTTGCACTTTTGCTTAAAATTAAATTTAGTAATATATATAAAGATATTAGGAAGATGTTGTCTAAATTGATATTTAAATTATTATGACAATAATTGGGATTTAATAATTATAATTAATTAAAAATTAATATTTGATCACAATAAAAGATAAAATTTTTAGTTATATTTAATTCATCTAAAAAATTTAATAAATGGAACAAGTAGATGTAATTTTATTAATGTGTTTTGGGGATTATTTTATGGCTACTATCAATTATAATTTCAAAGATGGCTGTTTGCGTGAGGGTTCAAGTACTCCTGGTTGTGGAAAAGTTCTTGGCAATGTGAAAGCTGATTGTATTCGTGAGGGGTCAAGTACTCCTGGTTGTGGAAAAACTCTTGGCAATACAAAGATGGGCGTAATATATGAGGGTTCAAGTACTCCTGGTTGTGGAAAAGCTCTTGGCAATGTAAAAAATGGTTTTGTCTATGCTGGTTCCAGCACTCCTGGGTGTGGTCGTAAAATTGGAAAGGTTAGTGACTTTACTGTTGTAAAAGGTATTGAAAGAGAAAAAGACGAAACAATTGTTGCTATGCATCATTTCCTTATAAAAAAAATATTTTAAGTACTATTACGGTAATTCATTTAGTTAATAATGGCTTGTTCTTGTAAAAGGATAAGTCATTTAATATGATTAACACAAATTTATTCACAATAATTTTGCATTAGCAATAATTTAACTGAGTTTTTTGATCCTTTATATTTTAAGTTACTGGTAGTTGCTTTTTTGTCTACTTTATCAGGTTGACTTATGGATTGATCCTTCCTAAACTCAGAAATTCATTGCTTAAAAAATTATTAAGTCGATTCGTATATTTTAATATACTTTTTAAGTGTAATTTAAATGACTGTTAAAATACTCAAGTTGTTATTGTTTTTGAAGCATTATAGGGTTCGGTGCAGGAGTGTAGGAACTACCTAATGAAACTTTTGCTGAAATGTGTGAATGTGTAGTGATAAAAGTTATAATTTATTTAATCTAAATTGAATCTAATAAGATTTATACATAAAGTGTTGTAAGTATACATTATTATAATGATTAATTTTCGTATGTGACATAAAATTTGTGTATTCCTATTAAGTCTTTTAATATTAAGGAACTAATTGAAGTTGTATGAATATGAAGAAAATATTAATCGGAGATTCTCCCGCTGAAAAATGCAGATTTAATTCTAAATGATTATGTCGTACAAGATTCCAAAAGCGGAGATTACGACATGAAAATCAAAATTTTTCAAAAAAGCAGTAGAAGAGTTGAGAGATAAATCTGATGGTCATGCGTAGGCCCTGAAAATTTTGTTAACAGGATAGCAGATTGGGAGAAAGAACCTGATATTTGTACAGTAAAATCATGTTATGCGCTACAATGCGTCCTGACATTGCAATCTGATAACGGACTCCCTTTCACAAAAGCATTTCATTAACAATATGTTTATAACAGTAAACAGGGACGAGCCGGTATATCCGGGAGTATCCCCGGAACGAAATGAAACAGACGGAAATTAAAATGAGTAAACGATCCATAATAACCTTTAAGGTAATTATGGCTTTTGCTTAGTCTAAGTGATTTCACTGAAAAGTGAATGAACTACGTTATGAGAGAATGAA
>ONIK01000076.1 GCA_900317865.1 uncultured Methanobrevibacter sp.
TGGTTCTGATGCTTTTGATACAATCTTTAAATCCTCATTAATTTCAAGGTTACTTTCTTTTGCATCATCCAAAATTAATTTATTAACACCAGTAAATCCATCCTGACCTTGCATGTCACCAAAAGCACCGATAAGTGCAAAATAAGCAAAATGCTTTTTATCCAAATCACGAACACATAAATATGCAGAACCTGCTCCAGATAAATCTTTACTACCATCAATTTCAAATAAATGTGGATTGACATGAACCAGATTACTTTCGGATTCAGTTCCATCCACCTGATGGTGATCAGCTATAATAACATCACTTTTAAAGGTATTCAACTCTTTAACGAAAGAACTGCCCATATCAGAAAAGATGAATAAATCATGTTGCTCATGTCTGAGCTGATTTATAACATCCTCTTTTAACCTTGGCACTATAGTAGTGTGAAATTGAGCATTTTCTTCCTTTAAAGCATTCGCTATTACAGCTGCTGCTGATATACCATCAGCATCATTATGTGAAATTATACGAATAACTTCATCATTTTCAATATGCTCTTTGAGCATATTACTAGCTTCAGTAGCTCTATTTAACAAGGAGTGCTGCTTGTTGTGGATTATATCTCCAACCTTCTGGTAATTCGCCTTCATTTACATAATATGTAGCTAATTTTCTGATTCTGGATTCAATGATAGTTAAACCTCTTTTTGAGTGTAAATCTTTAGGATTTTCTTCTAAGTGGTCTCTGATGTTAACTGCTCTTCTGATTAAGTTCATTAAATCTTCTGGGTATTCGCCAGCTTGATTGTTTCTTTTTAAGATTTCAGTGATTCTTTCACCAGTTACATCTTTGACTTTAGGAATTCCGTATTGGTCTCTTAAGATAATACCAATTTCGGAAGTAGTTTTACCTTCTCTGTTAAATTTTAAAATCATTTCTTCAATTTCTTCATTACTATAAGTTACCCATTCTGGTCTTGCCATAAATAAACACCTAAATTATATAAATAATTAATCTTGAGTAGAATACCACTCGATAAATTTTTTTAATGAATTTTTTCTATGTGAAAATTGGTTTTTTTCTTCAGTTGTCAGTTCACCAAATGTCTTACTCACACTAGGTACATAAAATATAGGATCAAAAGCAAATCCTAAATCTCCTTTTTCTTCAACTGATATTTCTCCTTCGACCTTGCCTAAAAAAGTCTTGGGCTCAGAATTGGGGGTGCAGTACCCAATAACTGACCTGAATTCGGCATAACGGTCAGAAACATTATTTAATAGCTTCAAAATTCCCTGATTTCCTAATGTATCTTGTACATAATGTGAATACGTTCCAGGAAAATCATTTAAAGCTTTAATGAATAAACCAGCATCTTCAACAATCACAGGCCTATTTAGCTTATGACTAGCATATTTTGCACCAAACATAGCTACTTCCTCAAGAGTTCCCTGAGGTTCCATGTAACCTAAGTCAATATGCTCAAGTTCAATGTCATAATTTCTAAAAATATTCTCTGCTTCTATAACTTTATGTTCGTTACCAGTTATAAATGTTATCATAAAAATACTTTTGAATGCAATTTTTTATATAATTATCTATTAATTTCAATGAGTATAACGGCCACGTTTTTCAATGTCGGCAATCTTATCAATAACTTTTAAATTCCCGTAACCTTTTAAAACGCAATCAAAGTAAGCAACAGCTTTTTTATAATCAATACTTTGAAGAGATTTTTTCAAAACAAGCAAATCAACAGCTTTATCCTCATCTAAATCAGAGTAACGGCCAAGCCCGAAGTCCAGAAATATCAAATCCTCACCCGAAAGCATTATATTTGAGGAAGTAATGTCTCCATGAATGATGTCTGCAGAATGCAGTTTGGATATTTCACGACCAACCTTGAATGCCAGGTTTTCATCAATAACTTCCTTAAGCATTATTCCATCAATTTCCTCCATCAATATGGATTTTTCAGCCAAATCAACATCATAGAGTATTGGTGTTCTAACCCCAACACGTTTGGCATCAGACAATAATTTCGCTTCAAGCTTGCATCGGGATTTTCTGATTTTATTGTCTATTTCGGGAATCCTATAGTTTTTAGGAATTCTTGCTTTTATGACCGCATTTTGTCCCATATATGAACTTTTAATAATATTTGACTCAGCTCCCTTTGCAATTAAATCGTCAGATAATTTTAAATAGCTTTTAGTATTGTCAATCCATGGGATGTCAACTTCATCTGTTCTGAACCTTTGAATAATGCCAGTATCTGACAAGTCCATCGGTCCGAATTCCCTGCACATGAGCAATCCAAGCCATGCAATCATGACTCCGTTATCACCGCAAAGTTTCATTTCAGGCATGTAGAACTTGGCTCCATGCTCTTCAGACATTGTTTTAAGCATTTCACGTAATCTTGAATTGGCTGATACTCCACCACACAGCATCACCTCATCCTTTTGAGTATGTGACAGTGCACGTTCTGTTACTTCAACAAGCATTGCAAATGCAGTCTCCTGAAGTGAAAAACAGATATCTTCAATGTCTGCTCCTTTCTGGTGCTGTCTTAATGCTGCAGACAAGAGTCCTGAAAATGAAAAGTCCATTCCCTTAACAACATAAGGCAAATCAATATAACTTCCATTTTTAGCCAGTTTTTCTACAACAGGCCCTCCGGGATGACCCAAACCGGTTTCACGGCCAAACTGATCAAGGCAATTTCCAATAGCAATGTCCAAAGTTTCACCGAAAATTCTATAACGGCCGCTTTCAAAAGCAATGACCTGGCTGTTTCCTCCACTGACATATAAAGAAACAGGATTAACCGCACCAGTATCCAGCTTACCTACTTCAACATGACCAATACAGTGATTGACTCCGATTATCGGTTTATTGAGTGACAATGCAAGAGACCTGGCTGATGTTGCAACGATTCTTAAAGCAGGACCCAAGCCGGGACCCTGTGAAAAAGAGATTAAATCCAAATCAGAATAATTAATTCCCGCTTCTTCAATAGCTTGAGGAATTAGTTTAGGAATCCATTCTGCATGGTGTTCTGCAGCGACTCTTGGATGGATACCTCCTTTTTCCGGATATAGCTGGCTACCGGCCATAGCCAATATTTTACCATCACCATCAACAATACCAACACCTGTTTTTTCTGCAGTTCCTTCAATTCCCAAACATATCACAATATCAACCATGAAAATTAATTAATATATAACTTTTATATGTCCTTACATATAATATTTTAAACTATTTAATTGATAAAAACAAAACTGATTACTATGGGATTTTATAACACAAACACTATTGAGGAAAAAAGAGTAAATAAGCTAACTGGAGATATTCACATTAATGATGCCTTTAAAGAAGAAACTCAAAAAAGAGGAATTCCTATTTATGATGCATACAACATTCAGAAGAGATTATACCATGAAGTTGAACAGGAAATGCTTATAGGTGAAGAAGCTGTTGATAACCGTTTGATGGAGCTTTTGGATGAAAAAGGTAAAAAAGAAGTATCCCACAGCTATGTTGAAGAAATGAAAGAAGACGGTTCAAAAAGCAAGGGAATGATTCCTGCAAGACCAAAAGAAGCACCAACAAGAAACGAATTACTCGATAGTATCCCTCCAAGAGCCAGAGACGGTAAAACATTTAACAGGAAACCTGAAAAAACTACTGCAGATTACCTTAATAGAATATTTTTACAAAATCAAAAAATCATTAATCAAAATAAAAAAATTATAGAATTATTAGGAAAAATAGAGGAAAAATTATGATTGAAGGAATAACAACATACGGATCAACAGAATTAATGGAATATTTAGGAGAAGTAATTGATCCGGTATTTATTTGTACAATTGGAACTACAGAAACATCATTGATACCTGGACTATCCGGTGCCGGTGCAACACCTGAATTAACAGAATACACCCCGGCAGCAGATTCTGAACTGATGGTTTTAGGTCATGTCGAATGTATGGAAGAAATACCTCAAACCGTAGTCGGCAAAGCGGCAGCTCCAACTCCTGCAATGCTTACGAAAGCATCATTGGAAATAGCTGATATCCCATTCATCATTGCAGATGCTGGATGTAAGATTAAACCACATATTGAATGCATGAGGCTTGGAAGCGATTACGGAAGAGACATCAGAACCGGAAAAGGTGTTTTAAACCCATTGGAAATATATGAAAATGCCCGTGAATTAGGTGCAGAACTTGCAAGACGCCATCCTATGTTAATAATTGGAGAAAGTATTGCTGCAGGAACAACAACTGCATTAGGAGTCCTAAGAGCACTGGGCTATGATGCAAATGAAAAGGTAAGCGGCAGTATGCCTCACAATCCTCATGATATGAAAAGCAAAATCGTTGATGAAGGTCTAAAAAATGCAGGTTTAAACCCTGAAACCGATAATATCGATGGTCTTCAGGCAATTGGTGCTGTAGGTGATCCTACTTTGGCTGCAATATCCGGTTTTGTATTAGGTGTTGACGGACAAATACCTTTAATATTAGCTGGAGGAACGCAAATGGCCGCAGCATGTGCTGTAGGTGATGAAACTGCTGATTTAATCGGGCTTTTAAAACAAATCGATGATGATATTACACTTCACTCCGTTGACCCCAAATTCGAAGAATCCGACCATGACGGACTGAAAAATTATCTTGACGGATTTGTAAAAGAAGGAGCAGGAGCCGGCGGAGCAATGTTTACCGCTTTAGCACGTGGTGTTCCTTTAGAAAAATTAAGAAAAAAAATAGAAAAAACATGTAGTTAAAAACTACATTCATTAATTTTTTTTAGAATATGTGGGTAATAGATCCCATAAATACCACAATACCAACTATCCAACAGTAGTAAGCAAAAATATCCAAACTTTTATTTTGAATTAAATCAAGCAGCCATTTAATAGCAAGATATCCGGAAATGAAAGCTGCAATAAATCCTAAAATAATAGCAGCACCGTCACCACTCATTGATAATCCGATATCTTTTAATTGAATAACAAATGCTCCAAAGATAGCAGGTATGGATAATATAAAACTGAATTTAGCTGCGAACTCTTTATCAAGACCCATTACAAGACCTGCAGCAATGGTTGTACCTGACCTGGAAAGTCCCGGCATGATTGCACAGGCCTGACCCAATCCCATAAATAATGATTGGAACCATCCCATATGGGACATGTCAATTCGTCCTGAAGCCATTCTTTGAGACAAGTATAATATTGTACCTGTTACAAACAGGAAAAAACCTGGAACATATAATGCACCGGCAAACAATGCATCAACCTGACTTTCAAATAATACTCCAACAAGACCTACAGGAATAGTTGCTATAATAACATACCATGAAAGTCTTTTATAAGGATCTGAGTAAAATCCTTCCTTAAATCTATGCTGGAGAATGTCACCAATACTTAAAATCCACGCTTCAATCATTTTAATAATATCTGCACGGAAATAAATTAAAACTGCCAGCAAAGTTCCCAAATGAAGAAAAGTATCGAAAGCAAGAGAGCTTTCAACACCTAAAATATTTTGAATAAAGATTAAGTGTGCAGAACTACTTACCGGTAAAAATTCAGTTAATCCCTGAACAATACCAATAATAATTCCCTGAAGAATATTCATTTATTACACGCCTTAAATATAATCCAACCATCCAAATTTATCTTCAATTTTACCTTCAACAATCTCGAAGAATGTTGATTGTATTTTTTCTGCAACAGGACCTCTTTTACCGATACCGATGGTTTTGCCATCAATAGATCTGATTGGTGTTACTTCAGCTGCTGTTCCAGTGAAAAATACTTCATCAGCCAAGTATAATCTTTCACGAGTAATAGTTTCTTCAATAACTTCATAACCTAAATCTTTAGCTACTTTAATAATTGAATCACGGGTAATACCTCTTAAGTTTGAAGAGTTAAGTGATGGAGTGTGTAATGTGCCATCTTCTACTAAAAATATGTTTTCTCCACTTCCTTCAGAAACATAACCTGCATAATCAAGCATGATTGCTTCATCATAACCATGTTCAATAGCTTCAATTTTAGCCAATTGAGAGTTCATATAGTTAGCACCACATTTTGCCATAGCAGGGAAAGTATCAGGAGCAGGTTTTCTCCATGAGGAAACACCGATATTTACACCTTTAGCCATTCCTTCTTCACCAAGGTATGAACCCCATTCCCATGCAGCAATAACAACATTTACAGGACAGTTTAAAGGATTAACACCTAATTCGCCGTATCCTCTAAATACAATAGGGCGTATGTAGCATGATTCCAAACCATTTTCTCTTACAGTTTCTTTGATTGCTTCTGCAATTTCCTCTTCAGTATATGGAATAGGTATTTTGTATATTTTTGCGGAGTCAAACAATCTGCGTACATGTTCTTTTAAACGGAAAATAGCAACACCATTTTCATTATTATATGCACGTATACCTTCAAAAACACTTGTTCCATAATGGACTACATGAGAAAGTGAGTGGATTGTTGCGTCTTTCCAGTCAATGAGTTCTCCATCCATCCATACTTTACTTGCTGTATCATCCCAAGCCATAATATCACATCTTTTTTTCTAAATAATTAATATTGAATTATTCTTATTTAAAATTAATGAATAAATATAATGAACAATATATTAATATGGCACTTTAAAAAAGAATCTAACGAAACACTTATATAATATTAAAGTCATAATATATTTTGTTGGTTCCGTGGTCTAGTGGTATGATACCTCCCTTACAAGGAGGGGATCACGAGTTCGAGTCTCGTCGGAACCACTGCTTTTTTTATTATTTTAAGATTACAACTAAAAAATTTTCTACCAAATTTTCTAAAATAATGTCAAAATTTAGTTAAATCAAAACTAAATAAAATATAAATTTTTTTTAAATAAATATTAATTAATATAAAACAATTTTATATTATTTACAAATTGTATGATTTTTTATAAAAATATTATATGATTATATATAATAATTAAATAATAAGATTTAAATAATTTTCCTATCATATAATTAATTACAAATATAGGAGATATTTAATATGGTAGTTAAAATTGCTATTATAAAAAGTGGTAACATTGGTACTTCACCTGTTATCGATTTGTTGTTAGACGAAAGAGCAGACAGACCAAATATAGATGTAAGAGTATTTGGATCTGGAGCAAAAATGAACCCTGAACAAGTAGAAGACGTCGTTCCTAAAATAGACGCATTCGAACCTGATTTCGCAATATTCATTTCTCCAAACCCAGGAGCACCTGGTCCTGCTAGAGCAAGAGAACTCTTATCCGAAAAAGATTTACCTGCAATCATCATTGGTGACGCACCAGGTAAAGGTAAGAAAGATGAAATGGATGAACAAGGTTTAGGTTACATTATTGTAATGTCTGACCCAATGATTGGTGCTAAAAGAGAATGGTTAGACCCAACTGAAATGGCTATCTTCAACGCAGATATCTTAAAAGTATTAGCAGAAACCGGAGCATTAAGATTAGTACAAAAAACTATTGACGGTGTAATTGCTGCTGCTGACGCTGGAGACGCTATCGAATTACCAAAACTCATTATTACTGCTGAAAAAGCTGTTGAAGCTGCTGAATTTGCTAACCCATACGCAAAAGCAAAAGCTATTGCTGCATACGAAATGGCTGGATCTGTCGCAAACTTAGACATGAAAGGTTGTTTCATGACCAAAGGATTCGAAAACTTCATTCCTTTAGTTGCTGCTGCACACGAAATCGCTGCTGCTGCTGCTAAATTAGCACAAGAAGCAAGAGAACTCGAAAAATCCAACGATACTGTTTTAAGAACTCCTCACATGAAAGAAGGAAACGTTGGATGCAAAACTGACTTAATCTCAAAACCAGAATAAGTAGATTAACTTCTACTTATTTTTTTTAACTTTTTTTAAATAATTATTTCTAAAAAATAAGATAATAATGGAAAAAAATTCCATTAAAATTAGATAATTCCTTTTGTTGATGGTATTTGGTCATGCTCTATTTTTATAGCATCTTTTAATGCTTTTGCAAATGCCTTAAAAACAGCTTCACATTGATGATGATCGTTTTCTCCATTAGCTTCCCCATAAATATTTAATTTAGCGGAAGATGCAAATGATTCAAAGAAATGAACAACAATGTCTGATGTCATGTCACCAATCTTTTCATTTTTAAAGTTTAAGTTCATGTTGCAATAGCTTCTCCCACTTATATCAATTGCAACAGTTGCAATAGATTCATCCATAGGTACCATTGCATGAGCCATCCTTCTAATACCTACTTTTTCACCAATAGCTTCAAGAAAAGCCTGGCCCAGTAAAATTCCCACATCTTCAATTGTATGATGATCATCGATTTGAACATCCCCTATGGCCATTATCTCCAAATCAATCATGCTGTGTTTGGAAAATGACTCCAGCATATGATTAAAGAAATTAACACCGGTGGAAATATTATAATTTCCAACACCGTCAAGATTCATTTTAATTTTTATATCAGTCTCAGATGTTTTACGCTCAACATTAGCAATCCGACTCATAATAATTACCTACCAAATAATTGATTTTAGCTTAAAGCATTCAGTCCTTCGGCCCATCACGTATAATTTTAATACAGTCTGTAGGGCATTCCATTGCACATAATGTACAAACATGGCAATATCTTAAATCCAATATATGTGCAACGTTAGTAACTTTCCAAATTTTAGCTGCTTTTGGACAAATCTCAGAACATTTTCCACAGCCAATACATTTAGATTCATCAACCTCAATTTGTAACATGAACTCACCAAAAATTAATTACAACTTCAAAGTAGCTACAGACATAGCTTTAAATCCAATATATACTTCCTTACCAATAGTTAGATTTAATTCTTTTTCAGCAGATACTGTAATGTCAGAATAGATATTGACTCCACCAACATCTACATTAACGCGAATAATCTCATTATTCAGTTTCATTTCAACAATATTTCCTTTAATTATATTACGAATGCTGGATTTCTGTGGTTCCAACATCAAAAAGATATTGTCATAGCTAATTAATGCTAAAAGTTTATCTCCAACAACATAATTCCTGTTTAAAGGAACATTAACCTCAAAACTAGTCATTTTTACTGTCATGACTCCTTTTGATTCATCAATTGCCAAAACTTCTGCTTCGATTTCATTAACATCCTTATGAAGTTCCATTATTGCATTAATTTTTTTACATTCTTTTAAAATAGAATATCCTTCTTCGGTTAAAGTAGTGCCCCCGCCACCACCTTTACCTCCCTTGGTAGTATTAACAATTTTTACCTGAAGAGTGGACTCTATTTTATCAATATAATTCAATGCAGTCCTATAAGAAACTCTAACCATTTTAGCAGATTCCGTTAAAGAACCAGTATCCAAAATGGATTCAAGTAGCTGATATTTCTTGTTATCGAGTAGAAAAGAATTACCATCTACATTAATCTTATATTCAACACCCGCCTTAACATCAGTCATATTAATCCTCCAAAGATATAATAACATTACTAATTATATTGTTTATATAAAATAATGTTTACTATTCTTAAATCGGAACCCTATAATAAAATTTATATTATTTTTAAGATAAAAAAAACTACAATGGTTAGAAAAATTGTATGGACACTATCAATGGTATGTTTTGCAATGTCAACACTATTGAGTTTAGTGGGGATAATCTCCGTAATTCAGCTTTATTTTAATGTTTCAATTTATTATGCCAGTTTATACGCCAGCATATTCGCCGGAGCACTTGGAGTTTCAAGTTTGATTACTCCTGCTGTTTTTTCAAGATTTGAGAAAAAGAAACTGCTAATTGCCATACTAATAATTACAGGATTATGTAATCTGCTCCAGATATTTATTACTGACTACCATATTGCAATAATATTTAGAATTATACCTGCAATTCTATATCCGATTGCTGTAAGTACTACTTTAACCATCGTAGGCAAAATAAGTCCAAATGAAACTAATAAAGTTGTTTTAGGAATATCAGCAGGAAGTATTCTTGGCCTTTCAATTACTTCCTATTTAGGATTGACAATGGGATATCAGACCGCAATGTTATGGTATTGTCTACTGGATTTTGTCGCTTTAGGTTTAACAGTAATATTCATCCCTAATTTTGAAGGAAACAAAGAACCTATAGCTTTACAGATAAGTCATGCAAAATCCAAATTGTTCATGTATTCCCTAATTTTCGTCTTCTTTTTAGAAGTGGGGGTAAGTGTAACATATAACTACATTCCGACATATTTAAGACAGGTGACAATGATGGATCCCGAAATGCTATTTATAACATTATTATTAATGGGACTGCTTTCAATGGTCGGAACTACAATTATCGGATATCTGCTTGCTAAAAAGGGAAATAAAACAATTCTTTTCTACCCTATTGCTTTTGCAATAGTGATGTTTGTAGTAGGAAGCTTTGTTAAAGATCCAATTTTAGAATTTTGTATATTGATGATATTTTCACTATTTGACGGGTCAGTATATTCAATTGCACAATATAGTGTTACATCATCCGTCCGCGAATCCCCTGAATTTGCAAACGGAATTTTCTTATTGCTTTGTAATGTATCCATCTTTATAGGAACCATGCTTGGCGGATTTATTATAGACCAAGTTGACATTATATACATTTTCCATGGATCCATTATCCTGATTCTCATATCAGCAATATTTTCCTTTATCAGAGTCAAGAAATATCCTGGTGCAGAATAATCTTAAGTTAAAAAAAGATTTAGACTATTTATTTCTAAATTCCACCCTTTCAACAAAATTAAGAATTTTATTAGCAATTGATGAAATAGGTCCGAATTTTGAGGACAATACCCTTAGAGATTCAATATCTTCTTTTGTGAAAAATCTAACTAAAATCAATGCAAAGAAGTAAACAATAATACATGCAAAAATTCCAGGGAATAACCACCATGCATCTTTGGGAATAATTAATGCAAAAAGGCCCATAATGGCTGAAGCCGCAAAAATCTTAATAACAGGCAATGGCTGGAATTTTGTCTTAGTCAATTTGAATACGAAATAAACTATAGGAACCATCATACCAAAACATGCAAGAGTAGTAGCGAGAGCGCCACCGGCAATATCCATATAAGGAACTAAAATCCAACTTAAAATTCCTGTAACAATAGAACCGACTATTAAAATATACATTGGGATACGAGGATTACCAATACCCTGAACAATACTGGTGGAAATAGCGAATATTGAATAAAAAGTCATACCTAAACTTAAAATAGCCAAAGCCATAGCACCTGCAACATATTCCGGTTTAGCAAAATACAAGACTCTTAAAGTAGGAACTGCGAATAATGCAAGACCGACACACATAGGCACAACCAACAATAATGAGTACCTATATGACTCATTTACATATTTCTGTAATGTTGGAATATCTTTTACTTTAAAAGCTTCAGATGAAGCAGGTAAAATTGTAGTAGCCACAGAAATTGAAATCATTAAAGGCAAACGGGCAATAGGATCAGCAGCTGCAAAAAAACCAACAGCATCCAAAGTTAAAAATTTACCCATGACAATAGTACAGATATTATAGATAAGCATTTCAGCAATAGCTGTTATAATTACGGGAATTGAAAATTTGACTAAAGTTCCGGCAAGTCTTAACTCCTGTCTTTTTGTAAAAACAAAATCAGGACTAGATTCGGGAATGTATTTAGGCATATATACCTTAAAAATATAAACCGCTGCAAAAGCCGCCATTGAATAACCGATAACAGTACCCCACAGCGCACCAACAGTGGAAAGGCCTATCAATACAAATGCTGTTGCAAACAAAATCATGAAAAGCTGTTCGATAGCACGGGTATAGAGAATATACTCCATCTTATAAACACCCTGAAACGCTCCCCTAAATGCACCTAAAACAACACTAAAAGGAGTTATAAGCCCAACAATCTGCAGAGGAACTAAAGCAAGAGGTTTATGTAAAAAATTATTGGCCAACAGCGGAGCAATGACAAAAATCATTAAAACACCTAAAAATAAACCTAAAAATACCATTATTTTTAAAGCCGTATAGATGGTTTGTCTGGCCATATCCGAATCGTTGACAGCATTATATTCAGCAACGTATTTCGCAATAGCAGGCGGGAGACCGCCAGCAGCTAAAGTTTGAAAAATACCTTGAAAAGGCAGTGTAATACCTAAAACACCATACATAGTTGGCCCTAAAAGCATAGCCATTAATAAACGGTAAATATAACCTCCAATACGAAATATTATATTTCCGGCAAAAATTATTAAACTGCCTCTAATCAATTTATTTCCCATGAATATAACCTAAATAAAAATTAGTTATTATTACTATAAATGTGATATAATATATAAATTTAATG
>ONIK01000077.1 GCA_900317865.1 uncultured Methanobrevibacter sp.
AATAGGAGTTGCTAATATTACTGTTGTTGGAACTGCATTCGGTGCAAAACTAAAAGAAAATATCAAAACATCATTTAATTATTCAACAAAGCTTTCATTGATTATAGCAATATTTACATTTTCATTTATAGTGTTGTTTGCAAGTAATTTAGCTTCATTTTTTGCTTCTGATGCAAATAATGATATGAATATTTACATTATACATATTTTGTATATTCTATCTTTCTCAGTTTTTACTATACCATTAAGGGAAATAGTTTTTAATATTTTGCAGGCTATGGGTAAAGGCATAACTTCATTGTGCCTTATCATCCTTAAAGAATTAATATTTACAATATGTGCATATATTTTTGCATTTTATTTAGGATTAGGGCCTGATGGAATCTATTATGGGATGTTAGCGGGAGGAACAATAGGTTCTGCTATAGCATTTTGTTATGGGTACTTTTATATTAAAAGATTGGAGTTTAAATAATTATTTAAATTAATATTTTTATAAAAATAAGATAATTTTAAAATAAATTAATGTTATAAAATTAGATATGAAACAGATAACAACTCCAATTTCCGATGAAGAAATTTTATCTCTCGATGTAGGAGATCAGGTTTCTATTTCCGGAGTTATTTTTACTGGACGTGATGCGGCCCTGCCACAGCTTGTTGAATTAATAAAAGAAGATATGCTAGATTTTGATTTGAAAGGCTCTGCAATAATGCATACTGCAGTCAGTGATGCTGGAATAGCTCCTACAACAAGCAACAAAGAGGAAATTGAATCAACCATCCCTTTTTTAAGTGAACATGGAGTTAAAATACATATCGGAAAAGGAATGCTTCACGACGAAACAATCGAAGCATTATATAAAAATAATTCTATTTTTGTTATAACACCACCGGTTGCAGCATTATTAACAAGTAAAGTCCTAAAAAAAGAGTGTGTTTTATTTCAAGAATTTAGAAGAATGAACATTTCTTATGAAGGAATGTAATCATCGAAAACCGATATAATTTCATTTTTTTCAGAAAATTATTTTTTAATCGGATTGCCACATGAAGAACAAAATTTCGCATCTCCAACAATCTTTTCTCCACAGCTACTGCAATAACTATTAGGCTGTTTTATTGACACCCCACAATTCGGACAAAAGCGAAGAGATGAATTAACTTCATGACCGCATTCATAACACTTAAAAGAAATATTAATGTTATCTGATGTTGAATTATTTCTGGATAATTGCTCAGTTCTCTTATAAATATAATATTCCATTTTTTCATTGAATTCATTTTGGTCTTTATAGCTCGTGTACATAATATAGAATGAATATAACCCCAAAGTAAAAAGATTAATAATCCAAGTTATAATCATCTTTCCGACTTTTCCATTAATGGCATAAAACAAACCTGAAATAAAAATACTAGTCCACCAATACTTCTTTTCATGAGTTACTCTCAAATAATTTAATTCATTGATGTCTTTAGCATTTTCAATTTGATTTTTTAACATTAATAACTCTGTATCAAAAATCATTTTATTACCCGCATAAATTTTAAATCTTAGATGAAATAATGGTTGATTAAGTTAAAATGAAATATTAAAAAAAAAGTAAATAAGTTATTAAAATAACTTAATATTGAAATTAAAAGAAGAAAAATTATTCTTCATCTTCTTCATCATCGCCAGATTCTTCTCTTTTTTCGAAAGCATCAACGAAGTTAACTTTAGTAACTTCTTCAATGTTTTCCCAGATATCTTTAGCTATTCTGAATCTTGCGAAAGTAATGTCCATGTAAGATTGTTGGTCGAATTTAGCCATTTCATCTAATTGAATGTTTACAACACCATCTTCAATTGAAATTTCTGTTTTTTCTAAATCGACATTAGGATTGGAGTAGTGTAACTCAATCATACTTTTGATTTTTTCATCATTGTCTTCGATGATTTCAGTTACTTCAACATCATAAATTAAGTCTTTACCTGCTAATGGGTGGTTGAAATCAACTTTTACTCTTCCACCGTTAACGGTTAAGATTCTACCTTCCCCACCTTCAGCTGAAATTCTCATTCCAGGATATGGAGTCATACCTTGTTTTTTGAATTCTTTCATTGGTATTAATTGTATTGCTTTTGGATCACGTGGACCAAAACCATTTTCACTGTCAACTTCTACAGTTTTACGGTCCCCTGCATCAAGACCGACAATTTCCTTTTCAATAGCAGGTAATAAATGGTTTCCTCCAACAACAATAGGGATTGGTTTGTAAGTTTTGTTTTCATCAAAAATTTCAGCTTCTTGAGCTATTTCATCGTAAGTAGTATCAAATACTTCGTCATTTTCTTTAATTTTACCTGTAAAATTTACGCGAACAAAATCGCCATCTTTAATTGCCATAAATAATACGCTCCTATAATAATTTAATAAACATTATAACATTAATAAATATATATAAAACTCATTATTAAAGTTATGTTTTTAATAGTGTTCAAATGCTCTCACCGAAATTTTATAAATAAATTAATTACAAAAATATAATCATGCAAAGAAAAGGAGCAGTTAATTTACCATTACATGGAGGCCATCCGCCAAGATGGCTATTTTCAAGAATGGTTGAGCTATCCGGAGCATTGACTTCTGTCATTATTGAAGAATACAGCTTAAATGAATTCATTAGAAGAATTTCTAATCCATATTGGTTTCAGGCATTTTCATGTGTTTTAGGCTTTGACTGGCATTCCTCAGGCACAACAACCACTACAATGGGTGCTCTAAAAGAATCATTATCCCCCGAAGAACATGGAATTTATCTAAGTGGAGGAAAAGGTGCCAAATCCCGTAAAACTCCGGATGGTATTGCTCATGCAGGAGATATTTTTAATTTAAAAACAAAAACTACCGAAAAATTAATTGAAACAAGCAAATTATCTGCAAAAATTGATAATTCCTGCATTCAAGATGGCTACACATTATATCAGCATAATTTCTTCGTCACCGAAAAAGGAGACTGGGCGGTAATCCAGCAGGGAATGAACACAAAAAATAAATATGCGCGACGTTATCATTGGATGGGTGAAGAAGTTAATGACTTGCTCTTGGATCCACACAGCGGAATATCCTGCGATAAAAAAACACCAAATACTCTCAACATGACTGATGAAGAAAGCAAATCCGCTCAAAAAATCAGTGTTGATTTGATAAATGATAACCCCGACCACTTAAGACAATATTTTAAAAGAAAAGATAATCAAATGCTTTTAGAAGATTTTTCAATGCCATCACATCACCCCGTATTGGATATGGATATCTCAGATAAAGAATTTGAAGTTTTGAAAAATGCATGGGAAATACAGCCTGAAAACTACGAAGAATTAATCCTGCTTCAGGGAATAGGTCCCAAAAAAATAAGGGCTCTTGCATTAATATCCGATTTGGTTTATGGTGAACCTGCAAGCTGGAAGGATCCGGTTAAATACAGTTTTACACATGGCGGGAAAGACGGGTTTCCTTATCCTGTTGATAAAGAAGTTTATGACCATTCAATCGAAACAATAAAAGATGCTCTTGACCAGGCAAGAATAAAAAAAGATGAAAAATTAAAAGCAATAAAAAGATTGGACGATTTCATTTCCTAACGGTTTTCATCATGAATATTTACATTTTTACCATGAGCCGTAGGAATTACTTCCAGAACCGGATTTTCAAATTCCAAATCAAATTCACTGCCGTCCATTAACAAATGCTGAAATACCGCAAGGGAAGATACTTCTGAATGTGGCTGTGTTGTAACTGATACATTCCAGTCAGCGGCCTTATAGACCTTTCCAGGAACTTTAGAACCTCCCACAATAATCAAAATATCGCTTCCATCTTCCCTGACTTCCGGAGCCACTTCATGAGCCTGTGAACCATACATAGTTAGGTGAACTACTTTTCCACCGTCTTTTTTCCATTTATTGATAACCCCCATATAAGAATCAGTATGCTCTATTTCAAAGCTACCGCCAAATCTTTTGGCAGTATCCCTTACATTATCCATTAACTTATTATCCTCCTCACCTGCGAGGTAAATTTTACTTGCTCCAAATGCACGGGCAGTTAAACAGACGTGAGTAGTAATACGAGTATCTCTTTTTAATCTATGATCCAATCTTAAAACATTAACATTCATCTTATCACCAAATTATAAAAAATTTAAAGCTATTGACATAAAAAGCAAAGCCATTAATCTTCCAACTTCATTACTCATTCCAAGTACATCACCATTTGCAACACCGAAATTTCTTTTTGCAATAATAGAAATTATAAAACCGGAAAAAATAGCTCCTACAAGCCCAATCAATCCGACTACACCACCCAATAAGAATGTTATAATAGCCACAATTATTAAGGACAGAATATAGTTGAATGTATTAGTTGACAATATAAAATAGCTTCCAATTCCAGGAGTTAATGGTTTGGAAGTTAAAGCTGTCGTTAAAAGTGAAGTTTTAGCCACCATTTCACAGATTACAATACCCATAATAAAGTTATAATCCAGAATATTAGTTAATCCTGCAATTGTTAGTGAAGCTACTAAAAATAATGTTGCTATACCTCCGGCACCAACAGATGAGTCTTTAACAACACTTATTTTCTTTTCAGGCGTTCCGTGAACCATAACCCCATCAGCCATGTCCATTACACCATCAAGATGATTATAACCTGTTATTAACATTAAAAATGCATATACTATAACTGCTGTGAAAAATGTATTTAAATGGAAAAGTTGTCCAAAGACAAATCCACAAACAGCTGCTAAAAAACCTATAAACAAATGGATGAATGGCCAGCACCATACTAAACGAGTCATATATTCAATTGAAGTAAAAACATTAATTGGAAGTATTGTTGAAAAAGTTAATAATCCCAAAAGAGATTTTATTGGTGAAAATCCCTCTTCTTTGAAATAATCATCATGTTCCATTTTTATTCCTCAAAAATATCATTAACTTTGGTTATGGCCAAAATTTAAATAATTACATTAATTTTTCTTTATGACTATATATTTTATAAATTATATTTATTATATTTTAGGTGGAAAAATTATCATTGAAAAATTTCTTTTGGATTTTTTAAAGAAGTGCGAATGGCATCTTTTACTATACTTTCAACACCATTAGCAGGATATTTCTGAATATCAAATCATTTCCCAAATCTGCCCAGAAATTAATTAATTACTCCTGCAATATTTTTATCATGCATCCTGCAATTAATCCTGCAAAGACATCATCCAGCATTGGGGGAAGACCATATATAATTCCGGGTTTTACTTCTTTGTAAAGTTTAAAATTAAATGCTGCTTTAGTTCCTGCAATTTGATTTGCAATAGATAATCCCAAAAGTTCATCGGCATAAAAATGAGCCGGATTTTCATCAATATTAATTTCTCTTATATTATTTCCAGTAAAGTCTTCTTCAGTTCTTATTGCAGCCATCAATAAAGCAATTATATTAATATCAGATAATGATTTTAATAATTGTGCTTCCATTTTTTCTTTAAGTTCATCAGTTACATCAGCATCATCAACCAAAGCCAACCCCGCTTCAATCATATCACCAATCAATATGCCTTCAGAGACCAGATAATCAAGAATTCCAAAGGTTAAGTCAAAGCGTTTAAATGCTTCATCAACAGATTCCTCAACTACTTTTTCAATGTTTAATTCATCAATATCAAAATCATCAAAGTCATCATCTTCATTTTTTGGAATAGCACATAAAACAGCTAAAAAATCATTATTATTTAAAATATTATTTATATGAAGAGGCAGGTTTAAACTGGCCAAATATTTTGTTTTAGCTTTTGTAACCCTTTTAAATACTTTAATTAAATCTTTTTTAGACAATACTTTATTTATATAAACAACATTACTTATATTGATTTTTGCATCATGAAATCCTTTTGGTGAATTTGCAACTTTCAGTTTGTCAGTGAAATCCTGAATAATTAAGTCATTTTCCATAAATGTGTAAACACCAAGACCAGGATAGAATTTTTTAAAATAATTCAAAGATTCAGTTTCCTGGGCAATGTATTGTCTTTTTTCCTGATAAGATGATTGTTTGGATGAATCTAAAGCTTCAGTTGATTCTATAATATTTACATTTTCAACAACATTGATTCCTCCGCCAACTGTAAAATCACTAATTGCCAAAAACTGATTTGGATTATTAATAAAAACCGCATAATCTTTTTCTACAACATTTATTCCCCTCATAATCTCACCCTAAATCTGCAATACAGATTATTCACTTAATCCCATAAACAATAACTTATATAATCATCAGCACATATGCCGTTCATAAAAGTTGTCATCAGCGAAATTCACCAATACTATTAATACTATTTAAACAAAACTATTATTAAATGTTTATATGGGAATATATTTTTAGGAGAAAATTTTTATGACAATCATTATAGACCCACAAGGCAGTGGGATATCCGGAAATATGATAATTGGAGCATTAGTTGATTTGGGAGCTGATGAAAAAAAGTTGATAGAAGTTATGGAAAAATCAGCCGGCATCATCGGTAAGGTTAACGTGAATTTTGATGAAGTTAACAAAAATGGGATAGATGCTGTGTATTGTCATGTTGAAATGCTTGATAAAAAAAGCCACATCCATTATAATGAATTAGTCGATGCAATAAATGACCTTAATCTAGATGAAAATATTAAAAAAACATCCCTAAATATATTTAAAAGAATAGCTATTGCCGAGTCAAAAGTTCATGGAAAAAATCTGGATGAAATACACTTCCATGAAGTCGGTGCAAGCGATGCAGTAGCCGATGTAATCGGTTCTGTATGGGCATACTACTCCCTAAATTTAGACAAGGAAAAGATTATAGGCCTTCCAATATCCGTAGGAGGCGGTCAAGTAAAAACTTCCCATGGAATCCTCCCAGTTCCTGTTCCTGCAGTATTAGAAATATTGAAAGGATTGAATTTTAAAGGAGGACCGGTTTCAAGTGAACTCGCCACCCCTACCGGCTGTGCAATTTATGCAGAATTATGTGATGAAATAAATGAATTTATTCCATTAATTCAAAGTGATAAAATAGGTTATGGAGCAGGAAGCAAGGATTTTGACCATCCAAACGTTTTAAGAATTATTAAATCAAAAAACATTAATGAAAATGACAAGATTGATGTGATTGAAACCAATATTGATCATTTGACTGGTGAAGAAATTGGCTATCTATTTGATTTATTGCTGGATGCCGGAGCCTCAGATGTGTCAATAACCCCAATAATAATGAAAAAAAATCGTCAGGGAAGTTTATTGAAAGTTATTTCTAGAAAAGATAAAAGGGATGACTTGGTTAACATAATATTTAAAGAGACCGGAAGCTTAGGCATTAGAATAGCTCCGAATATTCATAGAGGAATAGCCAAAAGAGAATTTGTTAAAAAAACATTTGAAATAAAAGGTAAAGAATATGAAGTTACCTTTAAAATAGGTTATGTCAATGGTGAAATAATCTCCAACAGAGCAGAATATGAAGATTTGAAAAAAATTGCCCATGATACTAATCTCAGTTTAAGGGAGATTAAGGAGATAATAAAATGAAAAAAGCAATAGCTGTATTATCCGGAGGACTTGACTGTACAGTAGCAGCAAGCGTTTATGCAAAAGATTATGACATTCATGCAATAACATTCAATTACGGTCAAAAAGCATTTAAACAAGAACTAAAAGCATCCAAAGAGATTTGTGAAAAGATGGGTTTTACACATTCCGTAATAGATTTGGACTGGTTAGCAAAAATCAGCACATCAAGTCTGAATACCTCCGAAGATATCCCCGAAGTTGATTTTGATGATTTGGATGATATGGAAAAATCTGCAGAAAGTGCAAGCAGTGTTTGGGTTCCTGCCAGAAATACTGTTTTCACATCCATTGCAGCATCATATGCAGAAAGCATTGGTGCTGAAATAATAATCGTCGGATGGGATAAAGAAGAAGCAAACACATTCCCAGACAATTCTAAGGAATTTTTAGAAAGTTTTAATGAATTATTTAAAGTAGGTTCACCAATAAATATCGAAATAAAGGCACCTGCCATTGATTTGGACAAAGACGAAATTGTCAAATTGGGTTTTGAAATTAATTCGCCAATGGAATTGAGTTATTCATGTTATAAAGGCACAGATACTCACTGTGGTGTATGTGAAAGCTGTATGAGAAGAAAACGAGGATTTAAAAAAGCGAACGTTAAAGATTTGACAAAATATGAGAAATAATCTGTTACTAGAAAATTCTAGTAATTAATAAAAAATACTTATTTTAACTAAAAAAATAAAAAAAAGAAGTGTAATTAAAAATTACACTTAAATAGCTGTCCAACCACCATCTACACAGACTAATTGTCCAGTACAGAAGCTTGAAGGCAAGACCATCCAGTTCACCAGGTTCACCGAGTCTTTGCATTGGACAATATGCAGCGATTAAGTCCATGAATCCTTCCATTTCAATACTTTCAGTGGTTAATTCAGTAGCAAATACTGCAGGTCCGATTGCGTTAACGGTAATATTATATTTAGCCCATTCGACAGCTAAGTTTTTGGTTAAATTCATTACTCCACCTTTTGCTGAGGAGTAAGCAGAAATTCCTCCACCAGGGAAGATTACACGGGAGTGGATTGAACCGATGTTAATAATTTTACCATAGTTTTGTTCAATCATAACTTTTCCTACTTCAGCACAGGTGTAGTAAACACCACTTAAATCGATTTTGATGTGTCTATCCCATTCTTCAGCGCTTTGATCAACAACAGGTTTGTTGTTACCCATACCAGCAGCAGTTACAAGGATATCGATTCTTCCAAAATGATCCACTACTTTTTTAACAGATTCAGCAATATTTTCAGGGTCACCGACATCTGTTACAGCATACATTACTTCTACTCCATATTCGTCTTCTAATGTTTTTTTGTTTTCTATAAGTCTTTCTTCTCTTCTTGCAAATAATGCTAATTTAGCTCCTTGACTAGCATATGCTTGAGCAATTTGCCAACCAAGACCAGAAGATGCTCCAGTAACGAGAGCGACTTTATCTTTAATGTCAAAGTAGTTTTTCATCTTTTAGTCTCCTTAAAATATTCAAAGTTATATTAAACTTTGATATTAATAAGTATAAAAAAAGTCATATTTATACATACCTAAATTTTTTAAAAAAAATTCGTATAAATTGAAACAAATTAAAAAATTTTAAAAAAAAGTAAAGAAATGGTTATTATTTGATAACCATTAAAATATCTCCGGCACTTACAGCATCACCAGGTTCTACAAAGATTTCTTCTACAGTACCTTCTACTTCGGACTGAATATCATTTTCCATCTTCATAGCTTCAATTACTGCAATAGTTGAGCCAACAGATACTTTATCTCCTACATTAACACTTAATTTAATAACCATACCCTGCATTGAAGAAAATACTCCACCTTCAACTGGAGTAAACGGTCCTTTTTCAGTTTCTTCAACTTCCATAAATCCGGTAGGCATTATTTTAACTTCAAATACGTCACCATCAACTTCAACATTATATTGTGTTGGGATTCCAATTTCAGAATCATCTGCAATTGATGGAGCTTTGAGTTCTTCTTCATCAGCTTCTCCTTTAAGGAATTTAGGAGCAATTGGTGGATATAATGCATAAGTTAAAGCATCTTCATCAGATTTAACAAATCCTTTTTCCATACCTTCAGATTTGAACTTTTCAAATTCAGGTTCCAATAAATCTGCAGGCCTGCATGTAATTACTTCCTCATCACCTATGATTTTTTTAGAAATTACCGGATCAACAGGTGCAGGAGGTTTACCATAATTACCTTTCATATATTCTTTAACTTCGTTGGATACAGTTTTATATCTTTCTCCACCCAATACATTCATTACGGCCTGAATACCTACAATCTGACTTGTCGGAGTTACTAAAGGTGGGTAACCCATATCTTTCCTGACACGAGGCATTTCTTCAAGAACATCATCGTATCTATCCAAAGCATTTTGCTCTTTAAGCTGTGAAATAAGGTTTGAAAGCATTCCTCCAGGAATTTGGTATAACAATACATCAGTATCAATACTTTCTGCAATCGGATCGAGTAATGTGGAATATTTTTCTTTAATATCATCAAAGTACTCTTTAATATGAGTTAATTGTTTTAAATCCAATCCTGTGTCATATGGAGTTCCTTGTAAAGCTGCAACCATACTTTCAGTTGGTGGCTGTGATGTTCCCCAGGATAACGGTGAAATTGCAGTATCCAAAATGTCAACACCTGCCTGACAAGCAGCATAATAACTGATTGGAGTCATGCCGCTTGTACAGTGACAATGTAAATCTACAAGCAAATCAGTCTCTTCTTTTAATTTAGATACCAATTCATATGCAGCAGTTGGTGTAATTAATCCGGCCATATCTTTGATAGCTACAGAATCACAGTCAAGAGCTTCAAGGTCTTTAGCCAAATCAACGAAATCATCTAAAGTATGAACAGGACTGATTGTATAACTTATAGTACCTTGAACATGAGCACCTTGAGCTTTAGCTACTTTAATAGCTTTCTCCATATTTCTAATATCGTTTAAAGCATCAAAAACCCTGAAAATATCCACACCATTTTCATATGATTTTTCAACGAATTTTGTTACAACATCATCGGGATAATGTTTGTATCCTACCAAATTTTGTCCTCTTAAAAGCATTTGAATAGGAGTATTATTAAATTCAGATTTTAAATTTCTTAATCTTTCCCAAGGATCATCATTTAAATATCTAATACAAGTATCAAAAGTTGCTCCACCCCATGCTTCTACAGAAAAATATCCAACTTTATCCATTTCTTCTGCAATAGGAATCATGTCCCTTGTTCTCATCCTAGTCGCAAGTAAAGATTGGTGGGCATCACGAAGTGCGGTTTCAGTGAATCTTACTTTTGCCATTTCAATAAACACCTCTTTTTAATTATTTAAAAAATTTTGAATAAATTTTATTGCATTATGTATTAATATATATTATTTCATATATTAATAAATTTGTAAAATTATTAAAAAAAATAAGAAAATGAAAAATTATCTTTCCAAATCGCCGGAAATAAATTTTTCAACATTGTCATATGCTTCATCATCAGTGTACTGAATTGGAGGATGTTTCATTGTGTATGAAGAAATAGAAGTTAATTGTCCACCAATACCTCTTTCCAAACCGATTTTACAGCATCTAACGGCATCAATAACACAACCGGCAGAGTTTGGTGAATCTTCAACACTTAATCTGAGTTCTATGTTCATTGGAACATCACCAAAAGTACGTCCTTCCATTCTGAGGAAACATAATTTATTATCATTTTGCCATGGGACATAATCACTAGGTCCAATATGGATATCTCTATCATCCATTCTTTCTTTAAGAACTGATTGAACAGCTTCAGTTTTTGATTCTTTTTTAGAATCTAATCTGTCCCTGTTAAGCATATTAAGAAAATCGGTATTACCACCAGTATTAATTTGATAGGTCTTATCTAATTTAACACCCCTATCCATAAATAAACTAGCTAGTGTTCTATGAGTAATGGTAGCACCAATTTGGGCTTTAATATCATCTCCAACAATAGGAATTCCTTTTTCTCTGAATTTAGCATCCCATTCATCATCACTTACAATGAATACCGGCATACAGTTTACATAAGCAACACCTGCATCAAGTGCACACTGTGCATAAAATCTTGCAGCTTCTTCAGACCCTACAGGCAAATAATTTACAAGTATTTCAGCACCACTTTCTTTTAAAACCTCTACAACATCAACAGGCTCTTCATCACTGACGACAAATGTAAATTCCTCATCATAGTTAGACATGTGATCAGCAACACCGTCCAAAACATGACCCATACTTACTTTCGCATCATATTTCGGAATATCCTCCTGGAAAACAGTAGTACAGTTCGGTTTAGCAAATATTGCTTCATCAATAGTTTTACCAACTTTTCTTTTATCAACATCAAAAGCAGCTACAACTTCAATATCGCTTGGTTCATAGCCGCCAATATCCCAATGCATTAATCCAATTGCATCTTCAGGATTTTTCCCATCATAATAATGAATTCCTTGAATAAGTGAACTTGCACAGTTACCTATTCCCACTATTGCTATTTTAATTTTCTCCAAATTTAACACCAGCTAAAAAGTAATAATATAAATTTAATAAATAATATACTAATATATGTATTACTTTACATAGTTTATATAATTATTGTTTAATATACAATTAATAAACAAATTAACATAAGGCGAAATATAATGAATCCATATATAGAAATATTAAGGCCAGGCAATGTAGTAATGGCCATGATAGCTATTGTACTTGTAGCTATTGTATCCCATACAGTTTCAATACCAATAATACTCGCAATTTTAGCAGTATTATTTGAAATTAGTGCAGGAAATGTGATTAATGATTACTTTGATTATAAAATCGATTTAATCAACAAGCCTGAAAGGCCAATACCGTCAGGACGAATTGAACTTAAAACCGCCAGGAACTACGCTTATGGGTTATTTTTATGTGGGACAATATGTGGTTTTCTAATTAGTTATTTAACCGGTAACTGGATACCTTTCATCATCGTGCTAATCTCTGATGTGATTCTTTATGTATATGCATATAAATTAAAATCAACCCCTTTAATTGGAAATTTAACTGTCGGATTCATGACAGGTTTGTGTTTTGTATTTGGTGGATTTACTGTCGGAACTCCAAAAATGATTTATACATCAATGTTTTTAGGATTTTTTGCCTTTGTAATGACAACAGCACGTGAAATAACAAAAGATATTGAAGATATTGAAGGAGATAAAGCAGAAGGTGCAAGAACATTTCCTATTCTTTACGGTACAAAAATATCTGCAATTATTACTTTTATCTTAATTATAATTGATTGTGCATTATGTCCGCTATTATACATTCAACACATATTTAATCTCTTTTACTTAGTAGTGATAGCCATTGCAGTAATAATATTTATTTATTCAGCAATTTTATTAATCAAAGACCAAAATGTAAAAACTGCAGCCAAGGTATCAAAATATTTAAAAATAGGGATGCTAATTGCATTTGTTTCTTTTGCAATCGGGTCATTTTAAGTGAGATAAATGAATATAAACATAAAAGACAAAAAGGAATTAATATTAATTACATTAATAAGTGCTGCTTTAGTAGCATATTACATTAATTTTAATGACCATTTAGGGATATATTGCTCAGATGTTTATGTTTACCTGTTAAACGCACTATATTATGCGGGAACCAATATCTATTCAACAAAATCAATTTATCTCTCACCAGTAGTCTGTTTTTTAACATCCCTCATATTTGATTTGGGTTATGTTGATAAAACTGCAATTTTTATAATAACCGGAATTTTAGCCATAATTGGAAATATAGGACTTTATCTGCTTTTAAGATTAAGATTTAATAATTTACTTAGCTTAACAGGCACGATTATTTATGCGACCCTTGCACTTAACTTAACTTGGCTTGCAAACGGCAGTTTAGATATTCCTGCAGTAACTTTTACAATCTGG
>ONIK01000079.1 GCA_900317865.1 uncultured Methanobrevibacter sp.
TTGTCCTTTAAATGAACCACAGTTAAATGTTTACTTGGATATTAAGGCAAATGAGAAGAATGATACTTATTTAATACCATTAATTATGGATATTTCAGGGGAGTATGGTGTTGAGGATATTAGGTCTGCTTTGGGTGTGATGTTTGATGCACATCCGATTTTAGGCATGTGTGTTAGTGATGATTATGATGTCCCTTATTTAATTAAAGGATCTAAACCTTTAATTATTGCTAAATCTGGTGTTAGTGATGAATTTATTACAAAATTTTTAACAGAACCATTTGATTTGCATGATAGTTTATGCAGGTTCTTAATTGTTGAGGAAGATGATGGTTTTGTTATATATGCTGTTTTCCACCATATTATCTTTGATGCCATATCTGATGATGTTTTTAAACGTGATTTATTGAGTATTCTTGATGGGTGTGGTGTTGATTTGGATGATTCCTTCTTGATGGCTTCTGCATTTAATCAACAAATTGCTGAAAGTACTGATTATGTTAAAGCAGAAAAATTTTATGAGTCAATGTTGGCTGATGTTGATGATACTGGCGAGTTGTTAGATTGTGTTTTGGCTGATGGTCCAGGTTCTACCTTAATTGATTTGGATATTGATAATAATTTGCTTAAATCATTTTTAGAAAAACATAATGTTAATTTAAATGTTTTATTTAGTGGTGTTTTTGCTTATACTTTATCTCGTTTTGTAGGCTGTGAGAAGGTTTTATTTAATATTGTGGAGAATGGACGTGACAGATATGGAAATTATAATTCTATAGGCATGTTTGTTAATACTTTACCTTTATTGGTTGATTGTAAAAATCAGGATATTAGTGCTTTTATGAAGTATGTATCTAGTAGAGTCTATAGTGTCATGAGGTATAATTATTATCCATTTAGATTATTGGCCAATAATTATGATATTAAGTCGGATATTATTTTCCAATTTTTACCAGAATGGGTTAGAGGCACTAATAATGATTCTGATGAAAATATTATCAACACTGATGCAAATGAAATATTAAACAATATGGCTGATTTAATTGCTGATTTAACTGTAGAGATTATTCAACGAGGTAATGAATATCTTTTAAGTGTTGTTTATAGTGATAAATATTCTAGTGGTTTTATTAACCGTTTTGTTGAATCTTATAAATTTATATTAAATGATATCTTGAATGTTGACGAATTAAGTGATATTAGTTATGTTTCCAGTGATGATTTGGTTCTTTTAGATGAATTTAATGATAATAGGCATGATTTGTTATATAATAATGTTTTGGATGCTTTTAATGCTAATTTAGTTAAGTATCCGGATAATATTTTGGTTTCTTATGAGGATAAGACCTATTCTTATGGTGAAGGTGCTTTTATTGCAGATAAGATTGCTAAATCTTTAATTGATTTAGATGTGGAGTCTGGAGATTGTATTGGTTTTTTAGTTCCTCGAAGTGAATTATATATGTTTTCTGTTTTAGGTATTTCGTCTTGCGGTGCTGTTTTTGTTCCATTGGATGATGATTTACCTGATGATCGTTTGAGTTTTATGTTATGTGATAGTGATTGTAAGGCTGTTATTGTTAGTGATGATACGCAGGAGCGTTTATCTAATTTTGAATACGATGGTTCTGTTTTAAATATTTCTGATATTGTTAATTGTGATGTTGGAAGTTTATCTAATTTAACGGTAACTTATGGTGATTTGGCTTGTATTTTGTATACTAGTGGTACTACTGGTATTCCAAAAGGTGTTAAGGTTACTCATATATCTTTAATTAATGTTTGTGAAAATTATATTAGGAATTATAATTTGGATTCAGATGACGTTTATGGTTTGTTTTCTGCTATTGGTTTTGATATGAGTAGTTTTGTTATTAGTGTAGTTATGTGCAGTGGTGCTTCTTTGGATGTTGTACCTGAGGATATTCGATTAGATATGTTGAAATTAAATGAGTATTTTATTAATCATAATGTTACTCAAACATTTATTACTACGCAGGTAGGTAAATTATTTGTGGAAAATGTTAATAAAACTTCATTGGATCTTTTACTTGTTGCTGGTGAAAGTTTAGGTGATTTTAATAGTCCTGAAAATTATCGTGTTGTTGATGCATATGGTCCTACTGAATCTTTTGCTTTTGTTAGTTCAATTGATTGTGTTAAAAAATTGAATTGCTCTTCTATGGGTTTTGCTAATTTTAATATTAGGTTTTATGTTTTGGATGACGAGTTAAGGCAAGTTCCTGTAGGTGCTGTGGGTGAGTTGTATATTGCGGGTTATCAACTTGCCCGTGGTTATTTGAATCGTGATGATGAAACAAGTCGTGCTTTTATTGATAATCCTTATGATGATACCGAAGGTTTTAATAGATTGTATCGTACGGGTGATATGGTGCGTTTTTTACCTGACGGTAGTCTTGGAATTGTGGGTCGCCGCGATGGTCAGGTTAAGATTCGTGGAAATCGTGTAGAGCTTGGTGAGGTAGAGTCTGTTATAAGGAGTATTGATTTTGTTGAGGACGTTACCGTTCAAACTGTGGATAATAATGGTAATAATGAGTTAGTTGCATATGTTGTAGTATCTCGTGAACCAGATTATATGGTTCCATCTTATGTTGTTGAGTTGGATAAAATTCCTTTGACTGTTAATGGTAAGGTTGATAATGGTGCTTTGCCTGATGTTGATTTAGAATCTTTAATTGTGGAGTATGTTGCTCCAACTAATGAAACTGAAAAGGCAATTGTTGATGCATTTGAGACTGTGTTTAATCAAAAAGGCATTGGATTAAATGATGATTTCATTCGACTTGGTGGAGATTCTATTAGGGCTATTCGTCTTATTTCATTGCTTGAAAAAAATAGTATTTCTTGTAGTGCTAGGGATATATTAAAAGCTAAAACACCTTATAATATTGCTAAGATGATTTGTAGTGATGAAAAAGAATATGGCTTTGTATTGGCAAGAGAAGGTACTACAAATCAGAATATGTTTTTATTACCTCCTGCAGGAGGATTAGCATTGACTTATAATAAATTAATTAAAGACATGAATTTTGAGGGCAATGTTTATATTATTGATGATTACCAATATGAATTGTCTGTTAATGAAATAAGACAAGTTGATGGTCAGAGTATTGCATTTGAAAAGTATTGGGATGCTATTAAAGATATTTTCCAAGATGGCGATATACTTGTTGGATACTCCATAGGTTGTTTGCATGTATCACTTCTGTGTGAACGTTTAGAGAAAATCAAAAAAGTTGAAAAATGTGTTTTAATAGATGGAACACTTAAATTTGTAAATGATAAGCCATTAACTGATGAGGACATTTCATCAGAAATAAAACATGTTAAAGAAAATTATTTAAATGGCATTAATGATGTTGAATTTGAAGAGAAAATGATTGAAGTTTTCATTAGTAATCTTAGATGGAAATTACCTAAACCAAAAGTAAATTCACATGTTATTTATTTAAGTACAGTTAATAAATATAAAGAAGAATTAGATGAAATGGCTTCAGATTATGAGTTTATCAATATTAATTCAACACATGATGATATTATTGATAAGGATGTAGATAAAATATTTAAATATTTAAATTAATTAAAAAAAATAATATGATAATGCCTTTAAAGTGCAATTCATCTCCGGCTTGCAGAAGCCGGAGAATTCTTGCACAAAAATGTTAAATCTTAACTGAATAAAAAGCTCAATATTCACTAACCTATAATAAAGTTAGTTCATTCTAATTCAAATAATTTAATTTCTTTTAAGATTTCTTTAAAATTTTTACTATCCATATGGCGAAAATCATCACTGAACAATGATTCCCCACCATATTCCACACTACTTTCAAAATCAATTTTTTTAAAGCCAAACATTTTAACTAAAGTATCCTAAAGGATTTCATCGAAAAACAAATCCCTTTATATCCAGATGACCTGGAAAATTTAGATATGTATCATAATCTTCTTCAATATATGTTTTAATCGCCTTCATGACCATTTCATCCAATTCTTTTGAAGTGAATTTTTTCCAGTGAGTTAGTTCAAAAGCATACCGCTCTTCAAAATCAACTGACTCGAATTTGTAGTAGTACATGAAAATACTCTATAAGGATTAACTTATTTAAAGTTTTAGGTTTAAAATTGACCCCATTTCGTGAAAGTGCTATGAAAAAACCATAATATATAAAGTTAACCCTTAAATCTTTTAAAATAGGGAAATCAATGATAACAAAAGCATATTTTAAAAATTAGCCTGAAAATTATATTAAGTATAGAGTCCAAAATTTATTACAGAAATGTTACCGGAGAGCTGTAAGTAAAACATCTTTCTTACGGGAATATTTAATTCCAATTATAGCTTTTGCATATATATTCATGTTTGTTAATTTTTTCTCTGAAACTTTACAGGCAGAAGGAAATTCAAGAATACCAACCATATTCATAATATCATCAAATATTTTAAATATAATATTGGATCCTATTTTTATTTTTAATTTGAATTTGGGAGTTAAAGGAGCGTCATATGCCACTGTTTTATCCTCACTAATTCCTTTTATTATTTTTGTATTTCTATATTTGAATGGAAGAACAAAAATTCCATTATCTAGAAAATACTTTAAATTCCGCCTGTATATACTTGTTGAAATTTTCAAAGTCGCATTTCCTAATTTCCTGGATGATGGATTATGGGCTTTCTCATCATCATTTATTAATGGCATATTAACAATAACAATGGGACCTATTGGACCAGTACTTTATTCCACATCAAATAAACTTAAAACTTTATTGAGTGCACCTGTTAAGGGTTATGGAAGGGCATTAATGAGCGTTACAGGACATTTATTCGGTGCACATGAATTCGATGAATTAAATGAAATGTATAAATACGCACTTAAAATATCTCTTATAACAACAGTTGTAGTGATGACGGCATTCATAATTTTGCGGGATTTTGCATTCAGCTTTTTCTCAATTACTGGAATGCAAACAGAAATATATTGGATAGCGATTTTGGGAACAGTCATAATGCTTTCAATTCCATTTTCCATTATTTCTTCAAAAATGTTAGATGGTTTTGGAAAAAGTATGTATTCACTGTTATTCACTTTTATCAAAATTGGATTGGAAACCGGTTTAATATATTTATTGAATAATATGCTTTCTAATGGCAGCTGTGTCCTTATTGGAATAACAATTACTGAAATAATATTCGCAATTGTATATTATGTATTCTTAAGATACTTGTTCAATAATTTTGATGAAAAATATGAAAATAAAGAAGTTGTTAAAACGTTCAAATCTGATAATGAACTCGAATTTTTGAAAGAAGGTGGGAAAATCAAAGATAATGGAGCGAATAAAAATAAGACCCTAAAAAAAATACTGTTAAATATAGCATTAATAGCCCTGATAATTGGAGTAATATGGATTGTGCTTTCACCTATTTCAGTTAATAATTATCCTATATTCATAGGCGGAATAATTTGTTTAGCTATCTGTACCGTCAGCATCTATCTAATAACAAGATTAAATCGACCTATAATTTCTTTATTTGGATTTGTTGCCTCTGCCATCATACTTTTCATATTCATGCATAGTTATGGTAATGAATCTATTCTTTGGTTTATCCTTGCTGAGATTTTTATAGTGTTTATTATCATAATTCTAAAACGCTGATTTGACACAATCACAACACATATCAATTGGATGTGAAAAAATATTCTCAAAAAAAAGTAAAGATGATTAAATTGATTCAATCATCCATCCTTATCAATCTTTTTAAAAGCTAAAGGATATATGGCAAGCATTATGAAAGTACATAGAGAATGCACAATACATTTAACCAGGCCGATATTGCCTGCAAATTTCGGGATTAAGACAAAGCAATATAAAATAATACTATTTTATTTATAAATTTAAAAAAACTTCTTAAAATGGCTTTGCCCGTATACTTTACAAAATATAATGTACTTTTAGCTCATACACTATAATATTTCACACATACCCCTATTAATTTCAGTGCCAAATCAGACACTATTTTACACAATAATCCCTGCATAAAAGAAACAATGACAAAAAAATATTTACTTAATTAATTTTTTGCCAAATGAGTTCATATTTGATGTGAAAAAAATATTCTCAAAAAAAGTAAAGATGATTAAATGGATTAAGTCATCCATCCCTATCAATCTTTTTAAAAGCTAAAGGATATATGGCAAGCATTATGAAAGTACATAGAAAATGCACAATACATTTAACCAGGTCGGTATTGCCTGCAAATTTCGGGAATAAGACAAAAAGCAATACAAACAATATGACTGCTCCAACAATCCTTACTATTGCATCCCTTCTGCTTTTAGGATTTTCGAAGTTAACATATTTTTCCTCAACAAGAAAACCTAATGAAATTCCCAAAGCCAATGCCACATACTTAATATAACTTATTTCAGGACAGAACAATACACCAACCAAAGACAGAGCGCAAATAGACAAATAAAGATATGCTCTATTTTCAATCTTGTCGTAAATACGAGCCAATATTAAAATTATCGCCAAAGCAATAATAAACCCCGCAATAGTATCAGTCGGAAAGTGAACGCCTAGTCCAACCCTTGAAAGAGCAACAATAAAAACTCCAATCAATCCAATAGAGAAATAAAGAATATTCCTGACGTATATCGGAATTGCCAAAAACAGGTTGGTTGCCATCATCGTATGTCCACTTGGAAACGAATATCCCTGGATTTTAAAGTCAAAAGGATTCTGGTCAGCCACATCGGCACGAATGCACTTGATTGTATCAACAGCGGCATATGGCCTTAAACGTGCAACAGTCACCTTGAGAAATTCGCAGCACACACCAGCCACACCCAACGAAAGCAATGTGAATTTACCCCAATCCTTGTTGTATGCCAAATAAATTAAAATGAATAACAATGCAAGGACATTTTTAGAGACCACCTCTGCAATAACTTCAAAAAATCCTAATACTAAACCTGGAAGAGTACTTTGCAGGAATATTATCAGAAAAACTTCCCACGGAAAATAAAAAACTGTTTCAAACATACTATTGAATATATTTGACATTTAATAAAAAGATTACTAACTGGAAAACTAATTAAAAAGGATTTTGCCCGTATACTATACAAAATATTTACTACTTTTGGCTCCTACAACATAATATTAGCTTACATAATATAAGGAAGTTGGTATAAAATTATACACTTACTCCAACTCCAAAACTTATTATGAATATTGATTCAGTTCATTTCAGACCATTTACGAGAAAATCAATTAGATTTTGATGAATAATTCCTTCTTGTGAAAAATCAAATTTGTCTGTGGAAATCACATATTTTGGATAGTTGTCCTTAACTTTTAATAATGGTCTGAATTCCCTATTGAATGTATCTTCTGAAGCTAAAGAATATGTTACTTGAATGTAGATTTTATGTTTGTGTTTTTTAGCTATAAAATCAATTTCAAAATCACCTATTTTACCAATTGTTACATAATAACCTTTTCTTAAAAGTTCAATATACACAATATTTTCCATTGTCCTTGAAATATTCGTTAAGTTCCTGCCATTGAAAACCTGATTAAATCCATGATCTACAACATAATATTTTTCATGAATCTTTAAAATCTCTTTTCCTTCAACATTTTCTCTTTGAACTTTTTTTATTAAAAGAGAATTAGAAAAATAATTAATATAATTGTAAATTGTTTTTGGAGCAATTTTAACATTTTCCTCTTGCTTCAAATAATCTGAAATGCTTTTAGCTGAAAATGTCTTACCTACATTATCCATTAAAAATATAATCAACCTTTCTAAAATATTTACATCCCTTATTTGGTATCTTGAGATTAAATCATTGTATAATATTGAATTAAATAAGTCATGCAAGTATTTGAGTTTATCTTCATTATTCAAACTGAATAACTGTGGAAATCCACCATATTCCACATATTCATTGAATAATTCATCAGATGAGGATTGGTTTTTATAATCAAGAAATTCCTTAAATGAAAATGGATACATTTTTATTTCAAAGTATCTACCTGTTAGGTGGGTCGCCAGTTCACCAGATAATAATTTTGAATTAGACCCAGTTATATAAATATCACAGTCCCAATCGACCCTACATGCATTTATTGACTTTTCCCAGCCATCAACATTTTGTATTTCATCAAAAAACAAATAAACTTTGCCGTTAATATTTTCGATGAGACGTTCAATTAATAAGTCAAGTTCACGGGCATTGCTCACATTTCGATATTTTGCCGATTCAAAATTAATTAGTATAATGTTATTTTCATCAATTCCCCTATTAATTAATTTTTCTTTGATTAATCCTAACATATATGATTTACCGCATCTTCTAATCCCAGTAATCACTTTAATTAATTCGTTATCAATCAAAGGAATAATCTGATTTAAATACAAATCTCTCTTAACCATACTAATATATATTAAATAATTAAATATATAAGTTTAACTTTTTTTAAAATTAAAAAAGTTTTAGTTATAAGTTAAACTTTTTAGCCTAGTGAATGATTTAAACACATCACCCCCATCCCAAAAAACCAGCAGCATACACAAATATATTAGTATTTTATAATTAGATATTTTATCTTAAAACTATTTATAATTTATTATTTTTAAAAATAAAGATTGTTTTTAGAATATAAAATTATTTTTAGAATAGAATATTGCTTTAATTTAGTAATAAGTAATGGATAAAACTTTTATATACTTTGATGTTCATAATATCATATAACATCTTAGGATGTTTTGGCAGACGCAATGTCGACAAATTAATATGCATGTTGAATGAGGATGCGTAAAAATTTGTTAACAAATTTATTCTTATTCAAATTTTAAAATTATTAAATTGTATTTTTTCCTATTTTTTTAGCTTTTAGAGCATAATTTTTACGATTTTTTAATATAAGTTCTTTATGATATGTGGTTTCATCAAATATGTACATGTTTGTTTTTTCAGTCTTTCCGGCCATACGATCTTCTACGAATATTGTCTTTAATGCTTTTAGTTTTCCATCATGATTTAATTCATCATAATTGCTTCCAGCACTGATTAAAAAATTAGTCTCTTTCATTATTTTCATGGCGGATTTACTTCCATTTTCATGATCATATTTGAATCCTTTAGTGAACACTCTTGCGAAGTATCCAACTAATTTTGCAGGTGCATCCATCCAAAATAATGGAAATATGAATGTTAAAATATCTGCATTGTTGATTCTTTCCTGTTCAAGAAGCACATCTTCAGCTAAAGGGCATGGAATATTATTATTTTCTCTTAAATATTCTTCTTCAGTTATATCTGAATTAAAATTAGATCCATATAAATCTGTGATTGTGTATGAGATATTTATTTCTTCCAATCCATCAATATATCCCTGTTTAATGGTATTTGTGATTGATTTTTCACTAGGATGACAATATACTATATGCACTTTAGGAGTTCTATTTAACATATTATCCATTTAAAAAGTTATTAAAATAATTTTTGCCAGTATACTATACAAAATATAATGTACTTTTAGCTCCTACACTAATAATTATTGATTTTATAATACTTAAAAAAACCCACAATTATGTCTAAAAATAAAATTTGGAAATAAATTATACTTCCCAAATTTCAATATTTTACATTAATGAAAAAGTTTTTATTGGCACGAATATTACATTATCAACTTTTTCAATAGTTTTTGT
>ONIK01000080.1 GCA_900317865.1 uncultured Methanobrevibacter sp.
AAATATCCATCAGACATTACCATTATCAACAACCAGATTACCACTTCAAACCAGTACATAATTAATGCCGCTGATGCGGACAAGGACAGCTGGACCATTAGAAATAACACGGGTAATGGTCAGATTTTAACTCCTGACGGTGAAATTGACCCTTCCGTTCCTGATTTTGTATTTAACGGAACAACTCACTACGTCACTCCGGCAAATTACCACAATTTCATTGATGAAAACGGTAATTTAAAAAATGACTTTGTACATGACGGTGATATCCTAAACTTTGACGGAACATTCAACGATAAAGAAATTCTTGTTTCAAGCAGTGTAAAAATAACCGGTAAAAACCCAACATTTTTAAATTCAACATTTATCGTTACTTCCGATTCTGTCTGGATTGAAAATTTAACTATTATCAACAAAAACGCTTCCGTACACAGTGCATGGGGTATTTATGTAGCTGATGCTCAAATTGTCAAACTTTTAAACAACGACATTACAGTTTATGACCCGACATCAGCATATGCGATTTATGTCTACCAATCATCAAAGGTTTATGTTGAAGATAACAAATTAACCTCTCACGGTGACTCCTTGACATATACATTACTTGGATATGGTGCAGAAAACTGTGAATTCAAAAACAATATAGTTAACTGTATTGGTACCGGTGAGCTTCATGCATTTGAAAATTCAAGGGATATCAACGGTAACGGTTCTGAAGTATGTATCGGTCAATGTATCGGCCACTGTCTCGGAGACATCTTAAAAGAACACTGTTTGGATGGAACCAATATCGTTCCTGAATTGTACAGAACCTATGGTATTTTAATGATTAAATCATCCAACAATACCTTGACTGAAAATGATGTAAGCGTAACTTCTCTTGTAGACCAGCCATTAGCAGTAAACTCAACCAATTCACTTGTCGGTATTGATTTCTACTATGACTGTGACAACAACATTATTTCAAACAACAAAATTAATGTAACTGGTTTGGATAATTACTTGTATGGTGCAGGAGCTCTTGCACACTCAACCGGACAATATGCTGCAACTACAGCTATTAACAACACTTTCATGTCCAATGATATTTATATAAGTGGTCCTAATGTCGGTGAAGGATTAATTTTAGGCCATGATTGTGACGATACAAATTTAATTAATAACAACATTTATTTGGACTGCGGACGTACTGTTTACGGTATTGTTTTGGAAATGTCCCATGATTCTGCAATTGCCGGAAACATTATTACCTTTGAAAGTGATGTCGGCTATGGAATTGAAGTATTCGAGTCAGATAATAATGTAATTAACAATAACATGATTTCAGGTAATGGAAAGATTATTTCCGGAATCGCAGCTAGTAAATCCAGCAATAATGTAATTCAAAATAATACAATAATGGCAACTGGTGACGGCTCTTCACTTGACTTTATTGTTCGTGATATCCTAAAAGCTCCAAATTCAGGAATATATTTCGAAGGAGCATCTAAAGGAAACTTAATTGATTCTAACTCTATTGCAACAAATAATGGTTATCCTGTAGATTTATCTGTTGCTTCAACCGGAAACACCGTAACCAATAATTATCTTAAGGGTAAAGAGGGGTCTGGCGATGATGGAGTAAACAATTCCAAAGGTAATACTGTCCATGATAATTATGGATCAACTTTTAATAACATCATATTTGATGATGTTACTGCAGCATATGCTTCAAATGTAACATTCATCTTAGAATTCATAAATCCAGAATTTAGAGATTATGATGGTGCTATTGCACAATTTAAATTGGGAGATGCAATCATAGGAAATGCAACAGTTCAAAATGGTGTAGCTAAATTGCCTTATCAATTAAATAAGAATTATAATGTCGGAAACTACACAATTACTGCAAGCTTGTCTAAACGCAATTTCCAACCAACTGATGTAACTGCAAACTTGGAAATTGTAAAATCAGATATTGCTGTGGTTGTTGGTAATGTTACAGCAAAAGCGGGTGATACTGTATCTATTCTAGCCAGATTAACAGATCCTGCTAATAACCCTATTTCTGGCATGGAAGTTAAATTCTATAGAAATGCACAATATATCAAATCCGGTGTGAGCGATAAAAACGGTATTGTCAGTGTCAGCGTCAACATTCCAAAATTGACTCCTGGTAAATATGCAATTTATGCTAATGTTGCAGAAAGTGAAAACTATAATCAAGGTTTAGGAGAAGCCACCATGGAAATAACTGACGACAGAATTTACACTCAAATTGAAGCTAGCGATATTACAATGTTTTATAAAGACGGAACAAGACTTGCTGCTACTTTAAAAGACGCTGATGGAAAAGCATTATCCGGTTTAAACATTACATTTACCATTAACGGACAACCTAATGTGCGAACTACTGATGCTAATGGTCAGGCATCCATAGCTTTAAACTTAAATCCTGGTCAATATAATGCATCTGTTGTATTTAATGGGGATTCAAAATATTCACAATCCAATAAAGACGTATCCGTAAACATTAAACCAACATTAGTTGGAAATGATATTGTAATGATGTATAAAAATGGAACCAGATATTATGTTTCCGTCAAACAAAACGACAAGCCTATTGCTAACGAAAAGATAACATTTAACATTAATGGTGTGTTCTATAGTCGTACTACTGATGCCAATGGTTTAGCAAGCCTTGCAATCAATCTCCTGCCGAAAAATTATATCATAACTGCGGTAAGGGATTCAAACGGTGAAACAATAAGTAATACTATTGAAGTAAAATCATTGCTGATTGATAATAAAGACATAGAGATGTTTTATAGAAACGGTTCTCGCTACACTGTTAAAGTTATTAAAAGCGACGGTACCGCTGCAGGTGCTGGTGAAGAAGTGACTTTCAATATTAACGGTGTTTTCTATAAACGTACAACTGATGCAAATGGTGTTGCTGGCTTGAACATAAACTTGCTGCCTGGAGATTATATTATTTCAGCAGAATATAACGGTTGTGTAGTTGGAAATAATATCAAAGTCAAACCTGTATTAATCGCATCTGATTTGGTTAAAAAATACGGAACTTCTGATCCATTTGAAATTAAAGTTCTTGATGGTCAGGGTAAGGGTGTTGCAAAAGCTAATGTTGGATTTAACATTAATGGTGTATTTTACAACCGTGTGAGTGATGATAATGGTATTGCAAGATTAAATATCAATTTAATGCCTGGCGAATATATTATCACATCAACCTACGGTGAGGCCCTAACATCAAACAAAGTCACCGTCAATGCTTAGAGGTTAAAACTTTTAACCTCTCTTTTTTTATTTTTTTGATTAAAATATATATTATAAGTTTTTTTTAATATAACGATTTTTATATTGCTAATTCGATAAAAAAAGATTGAATAATTATTATTTTTAAGAAAAATAGTTAATTTGAATTGTGTATATGTTCCGGTAAACGAAACATATACTAAAATGATTTTTTTAAGTAACACGGGAGAATGTTACAATTAAATATTCTGTTATATTTCATATTTAATGATTTGTAATTTTGGGAATGCCTAAATTTTAGAAATTTTCATTTAAAACTGATTATTGTTGGTTTTTACATATTGTCTGTTGTCTAAATTGAAAAATATATGTGACATGGTAGGTTTTTAGTCATTCATTGTCTTTTTTATCACATGATAATTTCTTTACATATTTGGAAATATTTTTGCAGTTTGAACTATTTGTCCATTGAATGATTAATGTGGACCTTGCTAAATTCCTGCATTTAAATTAAATTTTGCTTCCATAATTTATAGGGTGACTACTAAAAAATAGTATTTACTTGACTTTAAAATTCATTTCATGAAAGATATTTTATAATCACATCATCAATTAATTGTTCATGTATAAGTATTTAATCAAAATTTAAATTTTCTTTAATTTGAATAAAATTGTAAAGAGTGTTGGCGAAAATTAAATTTTCCATCCTTTAGTTAAAATTCACATTTAAAAATCTCTATTTTAATTAAATATTAATTTATTATTCTTAATCGAATTAAACGAAGAAATTCAATGACTTCATGTAAATCTAAGCCCTTTTCTTTAGTAATATTGTATATTCGAATAGCATTGTATGCTGAAGCAATCATAAACATTAAACCCTGAATAGTTTCAAGTCCTGTCAAAAAATTAATTATTATTTTGGGAAAAACTACTATTGAAATGCATAATAAATCATCGAAAAAACAGCTCTTAATTTGCGCAGTTCACAGCACTTTAAAAAAGTCGTGGCATTCCTGCATTTTTAAGATAAAATATATGTGCAAAACCGGTCAATCCTATAATGATTCTCCGATTGCTTGAAAAAATAATATTTTAAAAATAGAACCGCTGAAATTCACAGGCCATGCAATCAGCAGCTCTAATTAAATGAAATTGTCAAAAAGAGATATGCTTTAGTGAGTTATCAGCATCTCCAGCATCCCCATGTTGACATGTCGGGATTATCACTATGACCCTTGATATATATGCAATGCCAGAGCCTCTTGTCTTTAGGAACATACATTTTATAAGTGAAATAACCGTTATTATCGGTATAGCAAAGCTTATAATGATACTTAGATGTATCTGTCTTTGTAACCAGACCATCAGTATAAAGATGGCCGACCCACAATGGGCAATCTGCAACTCCGTTTCCAAATTCATCTACAACCCTAAAATTTATATAAACAAAATCTAAATCATAAAACTTCATCTTTACGATCTCATGATTGAAATAGTCGCCCTCATGGGTTAATTTGTATGAACATATCTTTGAACAGGCAACATTCTCGGGAATATCAAACAAATCAGAAAAGCCTAACACATTCATATTTAAAATAATATTTTCCTCTGAAACATATGACTTGTAAGAATCATTGATTTCAGTTGCACACACATCATCAAAGATGCCTGTGTCTGATTTAGCACAATTATCATCATTTTCCAAAGTCACATTATCAAAGAGGTCTGTAGCCGGTTCAGCGCAATCGTCATTTTCCAAAGTCACATTACAAGCATCCGCCACACCTGCATCTTCAGCAAAAATGCAGGGCGCACTTATAATACATGATAAAAATATCAAAAAAATTGAAATATATCTAACATTCATAATAATATCTCCATTTAATATATAATTTTTTGAAAAAAAAGACATATAAAGATTTTCGAATGTAAGTGCTTGCCTGCACCATAAAAAGTAAAAAATAGAGTGCGGATCAGACCTGTCCGACAGTCCCGACTGGGACATATATGACATCGACGATTTCGGCGATGACATGCTTGACTTTGACGATGCAGAGGAGCTTGGCTACGTTGACCCCGACGACTACGAATGAGGCCAAAATCAGATAGTTTTTCAACTATCTCTTTTTTTTCATAATTTGAGTGTTGGCAGAAATTTTTAATTTTTAGATGCCGTTCATTTTTTTATTAATTTCACGACTTTTTTTTAAAATTTTGTTCAAATCAGATAATCCTATTTTTTAAAGTTAAATTTTTCCCTTGTTTTTTAGTTTTGCAATCGAAATTAATGTAAATTTAAGCATACTATGTTTATATTTGTTAATATATCATAATTCTAACTTATTAGTATTTATTCTTACTATAAGTTATTAAAATCTATTTATATTAGTAATTACATATATATAATCAATTGTAATTAATTTTACAATTATTTGATTAAATATATGGAGTTTTGATTACTATGATTTCAGATTGTAAAATTTTAAGAGATTTTAGTATGGAAATTGACAAAATGGAGGATGAATTCCAGCTTATGTATTTTGCATCAATAATTGTTGATGGTGCTTTTGATTTCTTTAAAATAGAACGAAAAGTGTCAAATGTTGGAAAACCACCATTTGACCTCAAAGATATGATAAAACTGATTTTTTATGGATATGTAAATAAAATAACAAGTACAGTGACATTATCATATAATGCCAAATACAATATGTTGTACAATATTATTTCACATGGCCTAGAACCAAGTGATCGAACCATATGAGATTATTGCAAGTATTTCCAACCAATTTACCAATTAATAATAAGTTTCATATTGATTGTAGCAAATAGAATTGGTTTAACTGATTATGAACATATTGCAATTGACGGTACAATTAAAAAAGCATATAACTCACCTTTCAATATAATTAAAGAAAAAGACCTTAGTTTATTGATAAAGCATTATATAGTGCAGAAATTAACAAAAGATGAAATTAAAAAACTTAGAAGAACAGCAAGGAAATTTTTAAATGATAAATCAAAAACAGATGAAGAAAAAGTAAATATTCTTTTTCATTGGTGGCAGTTGCTTGATTATTCTGGCCAGGCTTCGCTTGCTTTGAATGATCATGATGCTAGATTAATGAAAACAAAGGATAATGGCCAAAAATATCCTAAATTTTCATTAAACATTCAATTGGGAACAGATACTAAATCTAAATTGATTTGTGGAGTGAATGCCGTTCAAAATCCAACAGACCATTATCAAATTCCTGCGTTAATGAATCAAATCCTCACTAATTTAAATTCCAAACCAAGCAAAATTAGTGCCGATACAATTTATTTAACATTAGCAAATTTGAATTATTTAGATAATTTGGGCATATCTGCTTTAATTCCCACATCACAGCAAAATAGAAAAAATTCTAATAATTTACCAGAAAATCTATTTGCTATTGATTATTTTGTATTTGACGAATATAAAAATGTTTTTATCTGTCCCGAAAATCAAGAATTAACTCTCGATGGTGCGTATCCCGCACCACAGGAAAAAGGAGGGGGAAATAAAATCAAATTGGTTTATTCCAACTATGATGCCTGCAAAAAATGTGAATACAAGAGAAAATGTTACAAAAAGAACCACAGAACAATAACTAGATATGTGCACGAAGTTTCATATAAAACTGAACGATTAATGTCTTCAGAAGAAGGAATAAAGAATATAAATTACGTTCAAAGACTGTAGAAGCACATAATGGGACTTTTAAAAGAATTTACCATCATGATAGCATTCCCATAACTGGATTAAAAAGAGTCCAGAACCTAATGTTCGCCATTGTGGCATCATATAATTTAATAAGATTATTTAATCTCATCAAAGAAAAAAATATGGACTTACATTCAGTTATTAGTTCAATAAAGTTCATATCACTA
>ONIK01000088.1 GCA_900317865.1 uncultured Methanobrevibacter sp.
TTCAAATGTTTTAATTCAAAGTTTATCTCGTGTAAAAGTTCCCTATATTTAGAATTCATTGGAATCCAAAATTCACAAGTATTTAAATGCTTACAGAGGTGGTGATTTGGATAATACTCACATTTTAACATATTTATCAGCTCGTTTTGTTTAGTAACTTGGTAACCTAGTAACTTATTAAATAATGGTAACTCAGTAACTTGGTAATTTATCAAAAATCGGTAACTTAGTAACTTAGTAACCTACATAAAACAATAGTTTTTTTATATAGGTGCTACCTCATCGGTGGCATAAAGTTACCTAAAAATTGAAAAAAAATAAATGAAGTTAAACCATTAAAATTATAAAATAAATGGCTTAAAATCATTAGAATTTTTTCGATTTGGTAACTTTGGTATTAAGTTACTGACAAGATAAAAAAGTTACCAATCTATTTATCACCCTTTTCACTTAAATCAGGATATAAAAATGTTAAAAATTTATCAAACCTTACTACCATAACCTTAGTAGGTTTAGGTAATTTTACAGTTTTATATTTCCAACCTAACAATTCCGCAATAGATTTAACATTATAGCAGACCTGATTGGCATTATGCATAGCCTTTTTAAGACCACTAGTAAAACATACATAATCTTTACCATTTTTAGCATGATGTAAGACCATATAAGGAATTAATCTCTCATTAACCACATTAAAAACACGGTCATAAAAATCATTTGAGTCTTTAACAGATTCAGTGTAAAAAAACTCGTCAGGTTTATGAAATCCATCTTCCGTTGAGTATACACGAATATTTTTATTTTGTTTATTAATTTCTTCAATAAAAAACATTCTAATTTCCTCTATTTCCTCATCATCAAGGTCTTCAAGTGTTACTGATTCAGCGAATGACAATAACCACTGAGGGCATTCTCTCTCACAATCAGCATATGCTCTTAATATAAGACTGTTGCTTAATTCTCGCCAAGGTAGTTTTAACAATTCTACATCCTCTTTTATCTCATTTACTGTGAAATCAGCAAGATATTTCAATCTATGAAAAAGACATAATTCAGGTGAATCCATTTTAAAATGTTCCATAAATGCTTTTTTATCAGCTTCTGACTTTTTCTCATTGTGAGAATACAATAATTGGATAAATCTTCTAGTTAAACCTTCGATATTTGGTAATGCACTATTAGAAGTGAAAGAAACAGTAGATAATGCGAGTATAGTTGTTAAATTTCTACCCTCATATCTTCTCCTTGCATTTGTTCTTTCTACACAAGTTTTCAATGTTTCTACACAACTACGATTATTAAAAACATTTTCAGGTTCATTAACAATCAATCCAAATGTGGATTTTGAAATTTGACCACCTATTCTTGGAACAGTGTCAAATTCTGAACCTCCAATGTCGGTTTCACTATCGGGCTCCCCATAGAAATATGACCCAATACGAGCAATGGTAGTTTTACCAGAGCCACCCTTTCCAAAGTGGAACATGTAAGGGATCAGGTTTTCCAATGGTAATCCCATCTGTTTTTTAGCAAAACCAAAAGGAACAATTAAGGCATGTTTTAAGGTGGTAGCAAGTTTTGTTTCTTGTCCTATGAAGTAATTTTGTAAATCCTCAATTAAATCTAAGCTTAAATTCAATTTTTGGGAGTTTACTTCATTTACTTCATAATCGACAATGTTTAAACTTTTAGTTACTGCATTATAATAGAAACCAGGTGTTTCTATTTCATTTTTAATAATAGCAATGTCGTTTTCAATACTTATTTGGATTAAAGCAGTTACAACACCTTTGAAGTATTTAGGAGCAAGAACATATCCGTGGTCATTGAGATATTGTTCTATTTCAGGAATACTCATATTATTGGTATGGAAATGCCCGTCTTTTGTTGTAATCCATTCTATACTGAAAGTTCTACCTGCTTCGCTGATAGGATTGTCATGGATTGTAATTTGAACAGGATAACACAATAATACACGTGTATAATCAGTTACTTCAATTCCTTTCTTCCAGTCAATGATTTGAATAGTAACTTCATTATTCCTGTAATCCATGACAATATACTTGTTAGCACCAAGTTGTAGCTTGTAGATTTTGTTAGTGTCATAAGGAATGATTATCTTATTTAACTCACGAATTACATCTAAACTTGTTTTTTTATCATATTTATCAGCCAAGTATTGTTCTATGCCTTTTAATCCACTATTTGGATTTTCATCACCAATATAAATGTCATCGAACAGTTTAATTATTTCTCCCAATGTTTTCTCATGAGAAGGAAGTTGATTGTATAATTCTGTTAGAATTTTCTCTACAACTTCTGAATCAGTGCCTTGAAGATAAAAAGCACTAATTAAGTTTTTAAAGAATGTAAGCTCATCGGTAGGTTTATACACATGCTCGATGGCTTTTTTTATTTGTATAGCTGAACTTCCTTCATCCATTTTGAAAACTCCTATACTTGCACATCTTTCACTAAGAAACTGTAATAAGCATAAGTTCCAGCTCTTTCTTTGACCTCAATTGACATTTGGGTTAATCTACCAACGAATTCACGATATTCTGCTAAATTAACATTTCTGATAATATTGGATTTTCCAACACTACCTGCATTCTCTAATTCAAGAATAGATGTTAGGAAGTCAAATAATACACTACCTTTTCTGATATTTTTATGGATATCTCCACCGTTTTTGAGATTTACATTGATTTCGACATAAGTTGAGTCATCATCTTGGAAAATGAATAATTTGAACCTATGTACAGTTTTTTCATCTCCTGCATCATCAAAGGTGTAGGAAGTTACACTAGACATTTCAGGTCTGCCCGTTATGATTTCTCCATCGTCAAAGTCTTTTAATTCAGCTCTTTCATATCCGTCAGGAATATCTACAATTTCTTCATAATCTAGTTCAGTACTAGTGAAAATAGTTTGTTTATCTTCAAAACTCATAATATCATTCTCCTTTCATTAATAATTCATTAAATTTGATTAAATCATTGATTATTTCAATATCGTCTTTTTTATTTGTTATTCCATGTTTTAGAACATCTATTTTGATGTTATCATCATTTAATTGTTCATTAACATATGCATTCCTCATCTTTTCATTGGTTAAGCCCAATTCTTTGAAATTGGTGTTTAATAAAAGATTTCTTTCTTCAATTGCTAATTCATGTTTAGCATTGATTAATTTGAGTTCTAATTCTCTTAATTCAATTAAAGCTGCAGATTTTGCTCTAATCAATCTTTTCAAACCAAATTCAAATAAAACTGGTTGCTTACCACTTTCTTTCAAAATATCTTCTTTTAAAACAGTATTTTCCATCATATTTATCAGCTCGTTTATTCAATGAAAATAAAGTTGGAGAGTGATTATTGATCACTCTCTTTCAAAAATTTTGTAGGTTTAGCACCTACTTTTTTCTCCGCACTCATTTCTTCTGCTGATACTTCTCCAGCACCTATAAGCTCTGCTATTGCACGATTAGTTGCTCTAGTTTTTGCAGTAGACATAATAGTGTGGTCTGACACTTTATCTTTGCCAGGTTCACCTCTGGAACATAAAGCATCTGATTCGACACTTCTACCATTAGGGAGTGTAGCTCTAACACAGTAGTATGCTTCTTTGATTTTTCCCATTTTGGTTCTTTCAATATCACGGTCTACAATGTGGGTATCAACATTAAATGCTCTACTGAGCTTTTGCCATGCAGATTTCTTTTTAAAGTGTCTTTTTACTCTAATCCAATTGCCATTTTCATCTTTTTCACGGACAAAAATTTCTTGGTAATCGGTTTCATTTAAAAGACCTTTACAGAGTTCTTGATAAGCATCCCATTGTTTAATAGCAGTATTAACATCAGGGACATTATCTACATTCACTAATCCAGTTTCATGTTGAACTGGTGGATTTTCAATTAATTCAGCTTTTGCCATCTAATCACCTATAATTTTTGAAATTACAAATTCAATAACATCGGTTTTTTCTAAAACTTGGAAACCATTAAGTTCATCAACATCTACAACTATATTACCAGCTTCACTTTTAACTTGTAAAGCTCCATTGTCTACTCGGATAATATCTGCATTATCGACAATAATTGATTTTAAATTCTTAAATAGCAATATCATTGCTTCAGAATCATTTAATTCATCGAATTGGGTTAAAATTAAATTTACATTCATCTAATCACCTATCTTTTCAACTTTTACACCTTTTCCATATTCTTCTATTGCATAATTTAAAGCATCAGAATAATCAGAATACATCACGGTTTCAACCTTTTCACCATCTAAAACAATACTAAACATTAAATCACCAACTAGATTCATAACAGTAATATTCATATTTACTATCTTTTAAAAGACCTTTAATTACACTAACGGTGTATTTTAAGCCATCTAAATAGTATTCTAGTTCATATTCGTTTGTTAAATCAGTACCTCCAAAGAAAAATCCATCTTGAGTTGGTAATAATGACATAGCAGTGTCCACAGTAGGATTTGCTAATACATAATTACACACTTTTAAAAGCTCTTTTAAAGTGGATTCACTCAAATAATACATAGCACAATTATCTGTGCCTCCTTGAACATTTTTTACCATCCAAGCATGAATAGCATTATGTTTTCTCCAGTAAGCAACTTCTTCAAGTTTGATTTCTGAAGTACATGATTCTCCATCAAATTTACTGTTAGCTCCATACAAAAACATGTCTAAACCCATTTTAACATCCTCCTTATATTCCAATACTTCTTAAAGTCCAACCTACAATAAAAAACAAAAATCCAATTAATCCACTACCTATTATGATAAATTGTGGATTTACTACAATAGGTTCAGGTTCAGGATATAATCTAACAGGTTTGGACATTTTCATTCCTCCCCATGCCGTATTCATCTCTAAACACTTTTCTAAGGTGGGCATTGAATTCTGATTCAGTTTTTTCATCTAAATCTTCAACGATTGCCCAATATTTGTAGAATTCAATCCAATTCAAATCATTAGTGTCCGTTCGTGGAAATTCTGTAATATCCAATCTTTTATTCATATTTATCAGCTCGTTTTTCTTTTCTGAAACCTACAATGAAAGCTTCACCTCTTCTGAATTTAATGAAACCTACATCGCCTTTTTCAGCATATTTGATTAAAGGCAATAATTTAACATGAATTAGTGTGGAGTAGGATTTTTTCCTACCTCTCACTAAAACAGTGCCTTCATCATTTATATGTAAAATTCTTTGTTCTACACCACCTTTGGCAACTCTAATCTCACCACTATGAGTTAAAATGCCATCGGTATTTTCTACAAATTGATTGACAGATTTAGTCATTGTAAACACACCCTTTACCATAATAATGTTGGCAATTGTCGTTTTGACCATATTGGCATTCTCCACATTGGCTATACATTATATCAAACTCTAAGGTGTGAGCTTCAATGTATTCTTCACGATACATTTAGCTCACCTCTTCGATACAGTGCCCAGTGGAAATACAGTCATAGGTACAATCCCCACATAAACTGTCGTGTTTACAGTATCCGTGAACATCACACTCGAAAGTACAATTATCACATTCACTGTAATCTATTTCATCGAATTCAGGTGGATAAACAACTAATGAGGAATAGACACCCATTTTATTCACCCATTTCACTAATTCTGTCAAAAACTTCCCATATTTTGTCCCATTCTTCTTTTGGAACTAAAACATGAGGTACACCATTTATTTCTTGTTCTAACATGTTTGGTCAACTCGTTTATTTTTTATACAAAAATTCAACATCTAATGGATTAAATTAAAGCTAATGCTTCATTATTCATTAATCCAGTTTCTAATTCTTCAACTTCATATAAGTCAAAGAATTCTTTTTCATTGAGACCATTGTCTTCAACGATTTCTGCGATTATTTCTTCAACTGCTTGAAAGTTAAGGTTAGAATGAACTACTTCTTTCAAGACTGGTTTAATAATCCATTTTCTTATTTCATACATAATTTTGGTCAACTCGTTCAACTCCTCATTGTCCTTAGAACAAATCATTGGAGATTTAACATTCTCGATTAATAAATTAAAACATTTTATTAATCTAATACTTAATTTATTGCGACAAATATATAAATATACCGATATTGAGCTATTAAACACCGTTAAATAGCATAATACCGAACATTTGCCTACAATATTAATGAAACTTAATTCATTAATGATTTAATTACTGATCATATATCAGATTTATAGGTAAAGTATGATGAAAATAAAAAAAGCTGAAATTTAAATGTTTCCTATCAAAAAACCAAAAAATTAGATTAAATTAAAAATTGATTTCCTTTTTGGAAATCTTTATATATTGATTAAAATAAAGTAATTATTGGGTTAAGTTTTGAATAGTATGAATTTTAAATTAGTTTTGGTCAACTCGTTTAACTTTTTTTATTCTTCATTACTGACCCCATAATGAGGATTATAACATTAAAAACATATTTATCAGCTCGTTATCAAATTAAATATATTTTTACATTATAATCCTTCTTTTACACTTATACACCTCACTGCTTGTTTTTTTCATTTAATTGGTTTTTGTCGTATCAACAATTACAAAATCGAATGCTAATTATACATTTGTTTTTTGAATATATAAAGGTTATCATTCAATAAATATGAATATTATTCAATATCTATTCTTCTTTTATGTTAAAATGTTCACCCTCAAAAAATAATCACCGATGTTTTTAAAATTGGTGTTCAATAAAAAATATGAAAATATATTGAATTGTACAAATCCGATGATAATTATACAGTCCTAACTATTGACTTTCAAAAACTTTTTTAATAGTCAGAATATCTGCTTTTATTGCATCTAATTCTGTCTTCAATTCTTTATTTTCATTTTCCATTTCGATAAATTCTGGAGATTTGATAGTTATCTTTTTTACATCTTCCATTATTGTAACTGACTGCAGGTAAATGTTTAATATATTCATTTTTCAAATCTTCAGGATTGGTCATAAAATAAGAAGCATCCGTTTTGTTTTTAGCTTTTCCCTGCAAATCGTTTACCTTATCTAAACTCATTCCATCATTATAAAGTGCAGAAGCATGAAATTTCCTTAACATATGGCTTCTAAAACGATTAAAAGCACCTACTTTTCCTAATTCCATTTTATTGTTAATATCTATGAATTTTTGAAGAAAATAATATTCGTCGATTTTAAATAATGGACTATCTCCACTTACCATTTCCGTTCTTGACAATATGTGTAGATTTATTGCATTTACTGCTTCTGGGCTACAATATGTAGTATAATATTTGTCCGTTTTTTGCCTTAATAGTTTAAAAGTTGGAACGACATTGCAATTTGGTCCTAAATCACGAATTATGTCATAGATATTAGTTTTATTTGTATATTCACTTAAAGCATCTATATAATCTTGAATCGTAAGGTTCAATGTTTCTCTTCTAGCACAACCACTAGATGCCATAAAAAGTATTATTGCAGTCATAGTTGTATTAGATATTTTTATTGCATTTCTAATGATTTCTTTGTCAGGTAAATCTTTAAAGGTAACAGGTTTTGATGTTTTTACACCCTTTTTGTTAATCCGTGGTAAATCCATAATTTCTATTTCATAATATTTGTAAATATACACTATTTCGTGAAACATTGATGAAACGGTGTTGTAGGTGTACTTATCAAGGAGATATTGTCTAAATCCCAACAATCTCCTTTTAATTTTTCTTTTTTTCCATCTTATACCTTGCTCTTCTTCTAATTCTGCTTCTTCAAGAAGTTCTGACAAAGACATTGAATTATATTCGGTATAATGTTTTACTGCAAATTTATAAAGTTTTTTTGTACCTTCTGAGTGATTTTTTACAATGTGTATTTCATTTAATAGCTCGTTATCCATATTTCTTCACCTTTCAATGAAAATAAAATATTATATGTAGTAAGTAATATAATATTATATAATATATATTTTAATTGAGAGAGCATTTGATGACTAATAATTTTATTGAGTTTTCAAATGTAGGTGATAATTTAAATATAATATACATTATAATTTAATGATTTGTTTAGGAGATTGTAAATTTGATTATAATTAATGAGGATTTATGCAAGGGATGTCACCTTTGCCTATTTATGTGCTATAAAAATGTCTATGCAATATCTTCTGAAGCGAATAAAAAAGGAGTGTTACTTCCTTTTGTCAAGTTTGAAGATAGGTGCACTAGCTGTGGAGTTTGTGAAGTGATTTGTCCTGATCAAGCTATTACAGTTGATATTGATAAAAACTGGTGGGTTGGAAAAGAAGGTAATTCTTTCAATCCTAAATTTACTAATGGGAAGAAATAGGTGTTAAAATGTCAGAAGAATTATTTATTCAAGGTAATGAAGCTTGTGCAAAAGGTGCACTAAAAGCAGGTTGTAGATTTTTTGCCGGTTATCCTATTACTCCATCCACAGAGGTTGCTGAAACTTTATCCCGTGAACTTCCAAAAGTAGGAGGTTCTTTTGTTCAAATGGAAGATGAAATTGCATCTGCCGGAGCAATTATTGGAGGTTCCTGGGGGGGAACCAAGTCAATGACCGCAACATCAGGACCGGGGTTTTCTTTGATGCAGGAAAATATTGGTTATGCATTCATTACAGAAACTCCTATGGTTATTGTTAATGTTCAAAGGGGTTCACCATCAACAGGTCAGCCAACAAGGGCTGCACAGGGAGACATGATGCAGGCTCGCTGGGGATCTCATGGAGATTATGAACCGATAGCTTTATCTCCATCAAGTGTTCAGGAATTTTTTGATTTTACAATCAAGGCTTTTAATTTATCAGAACAGTTCAGAACACCTGTATTTGTCATGGCTGATGAAATTATTGGACATATGAGAGAAAAAATTATTATTGATGATGATATTGAAATTGTTGCAAGACAAATGCCTGAAGACAAGGAAAATTATTTGCCATTTAGAAATGTGGAAAACGGTACAAATCCAATGCCTTCATTTGGACAAGGTTTTAATATTCACGTTTCAGGTCTTACTCATGATGAGAGAGGTTATCCAAGCACTGATGATGCAGACGTTCATGATGCTTTAGTTCAAAGATTATGTGATAAAATATTAAATAATCGTGATAAGATTTGTTCTGTCCAATCAAAATACTGTGAAGATGCAGAAACTGTTCTTGTATCATATGGTGCTCCTGTAAGGTCTGTTTGTGAAGCTGTTGAAAAAGCAAGAGCTGAAGGCAAAAAGGTCGGATACATTAAAATTGATACTCCATGGCCTTTCCCTGAAGAACAGGTTAAGGAATTAACTAAAACTGCATCAAATGTTCTTGTTGTAGAATTGAATTTGGGTCAAATGTTTTATGAAGTTGACCGTGTTTTAAGAAGAGATTCAAACGTTTATCTCATGGGTCAAATTGGAGGAACAATGCCGACTCCTGATGAAATATTGTCTAAAATTAATGAAATAGGGGGAAATTAAATGTCCGAGGAAAATAGATTTACTCCATATATGAGAGAAGATAGGTTACCTCATATATTCTGTCCTGGTTGTGGAAATGGAACTATCATGAATGCTTTTTTGGCCGGAATGGAAAAAGCAGAAATGGACTTTGATAATATTGCTATGGTTTCAGGTATTGGGTGTTCTTCAAGAATTCCTGGTTATATGAATTGTGATTCCCTGCACACTACTCACGGTAGGGCATTAAGTTTTGCTACCGGTTTAAAAACTGCAAATAAGGATTTGGATGTTGTGGTTTTCACCGGGGACGGTGACTGTGCATCAATTGGAGGTAATCATTTAATCCATGCTGCCAGAAGAAACATTAATTTAACTGTTATCTGTATCAACAATAATATTTATGGAATGACTGGTGGTCAAATCAGTCCTACTTCTCCTAAAGGCAGTTTTGGAACTACCGCGCCTTATGGAAATATGGATGCTCCATTTAATCTGGCTGAACTTGTAGCTGCTGCAGGCGCAACTTATTCTGCAAGATGGACTACAATTCAAATTGAAAATTTGGTTTCATCCATTAAGGATGGTTTAAAAAACCCTGGTTTTTCATTTATTGAAGTTGTTACTCAATGTCCAACTTATTATGGTCGTAAAAATAAACTTAGAACTCCAACTGCTATGGCAGTAACTTTGAAAATGAATACTGTATTTAAATCTGCTGCCGATAGAATGAGGAAAAAAGATTTGGAAGGAAAAATTGTTGTTGGAGAATTTGCTAATTCACAAAAACCTGAATTCACTGAAAATATTGAAAGAATTAGTGAAGAGAAATTTGGTAAAAAAACTTTAATCAATTCAGCATATGAAGAGGAGTTATAATGAGAACCGAAATTAGAATTGGTGGATTTGGAGGTCAGGGAGTAATTCTTGCAGGAATTATTTTAGGTAAGGCTGCAAGTATTTTTGATGAAAATGAAGCTGTTCAGACTCAGTCTTATGGTCCTGAAGCTCGTGGAGGAGCTTCTAAATGTGAAGTTGTAGTTAGTGATAGTAAAATTGATTATCCTAAAGTGGAAAGTCCTGATATATTCATTGCTATGTCTAATGAAGCTTTAGTTAAATATATTGTTGATTTAAAAGATGAAGGTACTTTAATTGTTGATCCTGGAACCACCGATATTGAAGATGTACGTGAGTTCATAGACCAGCATAACATTAAAGTTTATGAAGCTCCTGCTACAAAAACGGCTAATGATGAAATTGGTCTTAAAATTGTAGCTAATATTGTTATGGTTGGAGCAATTACGAAAATTACTGGTGTTATATCTGAAAATGCAGCTATTGAAGCAATTAAAGATAGTGTTCCTGCAGGAACTGAAGAAAAAAATATTAATGCATTTAAAGCAGGATATAACTTAATTTAGGTGTATAATATGAAGTTTTTTGAAAATCAAGCAAAAAAAATTTTTAGTCAAGAAGGAATTAAGATTCTGGAAGGTCATGTAGCATACTCTCCCGAAGAAGCAGTTGCAGTCTGTTCTGAAATGGGAGTTCCAGTTGTATTGAAAGCACAGGTATTGACTGGTGGAAGAGGTAAAGCCGGGGGTGTAAAATTTGCAGATAATCCTGGTGAAGCTTTAAAAGTTGCTGATGAAATTTTAGGAATGGAAATAAAAGGTGAAAAAGTAAAACATTTGTTAATTGAAGAAAAAGCAGATATTCAACAAGAGTTTTTCTTAAGTATTTCCATTGACAGGTCTGAAAAAAGGCCTGTTATTATGGTAAGTAAGGAAGGCGGTGTTGAAATTGAAAACCTTGCAAAAACAAATCCTGAAAAAATCATTAAATATTATCCACAACCTTTAATTGAATTCTTACCTTATGAAGCTCGTGAAATCGCCCGTAAAATGGGAATGCCCTCTGAATTAATCGGTCCTATGGGGAATATAATCTGGAAATTATATAATATATTTGATAAATATGATTGTGAAGTTGCAGAAATCAACCCTCTGGTATTAACTCCTAATGGATTAATAGCTGCTGATGCCAAATTAGAAATTGAAAATGATTCATTATACAGACATCAGGACTTAGTTGACATGTTGCATTATAAGGAAAAAGCAGTAGATTTTGTTAAATTGGATGGAGACATTGCTGTAATAGGTAATGGTGCAGGTTTAACATTAACTGCAATGGACATGATTAAGCTTAATGGTGGCGAACCGGCAACATTTTTGGATATTGGTGGTGGGGCTTCAGAACAAGTCATTAATCAAGCTTTAAATATTGTGTTGAGTTATGATCCGGTTAAAGTTGTATTTTTAAATGTTTTAGGAGGAATCACTAAAGCAGATGATGTTGCACGTGGTGTAATTAAGGCTTTAGAGCAATCTGATAGGAAAATACATATTGTTATTAGGTTAACTGGAACCAATGAAGAAGAAGGTCAAAGACTTCTTGAAGAAGCTGGTGTTCCATATGAAGTATCTATGGAAAAAGCAGCTAAAAAAGCTGTTGATTTGTGTAATGAATTAAAAACAGCATAATAATATTTGCTTAGAAAAACTTCAACGGCTAAATTATTAATAGGA
>ONIK01000130.1 GCA_900317865.1 uncultured Methanobrevibacter sp.
ACTATCGTCATTACAGGTGCACCTTTATATTCCCATCCTTCAAATGGTGAGTATTCTGCTTTTGTTTCAAATTTGCTTATATCAAATTTTCCTTCACGGTTCATATCAATAACCGTAAAGTCAGCATCCTTTCCGATAGCTATTTCTCCTTTGGTGTTTAATTCAAACACTTTTGCGGCATTGTGTGAAAATATTTTCGGGATTAATTCAAAATCAAGGTTTCCTTTGTTAACTTCTGTTAGAAGCAAGCTCACAACGGTTTCAAGATTCGGAATTCCCGGTGATGAGCTGAATACTCCTTTCTGTTTTTCTTCCAGTGTATGTGGAGCATGATCTGTTCCTATAATCGAATTTTCATCAATATCAGCTATGCTGATTCTTTGACTTTTAGGTCTTAGCGGAGGGTTGGTTTTTACCATTGTTCCGTATTTGTTGTATGCACTGTTGTCCAGCAGCAAATGGTGTGGTGTAAACTCATAGCTTATATTGTTTTTACGTGCCATATTTAGTGCACTTTTTGTTGACAAGTGGCAAATGTGTAAACGTAAATTGTTTTTCCTTGCAAGTTCAATAGTTTGTGCAACTGATTCATCTTCTGATGCATATGGTCTTGCATAAGAATAGTCAATTGGGTCATTTGAGTCTTCAAGCCTTTCGCTTTCCCGCTTCACAATACTTCTTTTTTCACAGTGAGTAGCTACAAGGCCGTTATATGATGTGGTACGTTTCAATTCGCCTAAATTGTGGAAAATTTCTTCAAGACTTTCGTCAGTTTCCAGATCCATAAATACTTTAAATGATATCGGATTTAAATCCATCATCTTTTTCATTTCATCTAAAGAGTTGTGGCCTGCCTGGAGATAGAAATTAACGGCACTTTTTTTGGATGCAATATCCATTTTTTCCTTAAGAGCATCATATGTGTTTGTTTTTGGAAGAGTATTGGGCATATCGATAACTGTTGTAAAACCGCCGTGGGCTGCAGATAGGCTTCCGCTTTTAAAATCCTCTTTTTGTGTTAATCCAGGATCTCTGAAGTGAACATGGGGGTCGATAAAACCTGGAAGCAAATAATTTGCTTTAATGTCAACTGTTTTATCTCCATTCAAATCCTTTTTGGTAATCTCTTCAATTTTGCCGTCACTTACACCAATATTATACTCGCCGTTTTTCCCAACTAATCTGGAGTTTTTAATAACTAAATCTAACATAAGTAATTATTTAAATATTTTAACTTTTATATTTTTAATCATGAGTCTTTTAAGTGAAATTCTAGAAAGAGACATGAATTTATTTTATGAGTATTTGGATACTGATATTAAAAAGAAGAATCCCTCATCTGATGTTAATCTGGTGGCTGATTTTACTGAGTACAATCCTTTACATAACGGCCATTATCATTGCATGAAAGTTGCAAGGTCTGAAGTCCCAGACTCACTTTTTGTAGCTGTTGTGCCGGGACTGTTTGAGAGAAGCGGCCGAGGCATTCCATACATCTTGCCACGTGAAAAAAGAGCAGAAATTGCCGTTTCACTCGGTGCGGATGTGGTTGTTGAAGGTCCGCCGATGGGACTGATGGGATCAGGCCAGTACTCATTATGTCTGTGCAAAATGTTTCAGGCTCTTAATGCGGATTATATTCCCAGGGGCTATAATCCTGTAGAGGGTTTTGACGAGATATTGAAGCGTATCAATCAGGGCCATCACATTGCACCGAAACCATATAAGATTGTTGATAAGACCACAGGCGAAATTTTACTTAAGGACAAATTGAAAGAGGATAACTATGTAATCACATCATTTGCCAATTCCTTATCAAAAATCGGCTTTGATTATACTGATAAATTTATTTTTGTAAAACGTATTGAAGGTGTAAGCGGAACACGTATAAGGCAGGCCGTAATGAGCGGTGAGTTTTCTACAGTTGAGGATATGATGCCTCAAAAAACAATAGATGTCCTGACCCGTGATAAGGATTCAATTATTTTTAACCAGCGTTTGGAAGAAAAAATTGTTGATAATGCAAATAATTTGGATTTGGCTGGATTAAATCTTCTTAACGATAAGCTGGCTTTTGAAATTATTTCCAAAAGACCATTTGATCATTTGGAAGATGTAATTTCAGCAATTCCACAGGGATTTTCAACACACTTTAAACAAAGAATTTTATCCATACTGGAAAATCCGATTCCAAAAAAAGACATGTCAGAATTCATTGAAAAATATCCGTCACAAATAAAAGTGTTAAAATATAAAAATGATGAGGTTTTAGAGGTATTCAAAGAGAAAGTAATGACTGAGAATATCTCAGCCCATTAATGCTTGTATGAATTTACCCGGATTTGTTATGCCTAAAATAGCATCAATAAATGTTGGGTAAGTAGCATTTAATTTGAAAATGTACAATATGTAGAATACTACAACAATTATTGCAATAATCAAAATAATTGTAAGAATAATATCTACAGCAGTATAAGGCTCTTTTTCTTCCTCATATTGGAAATTATGGATTGATTCTGACTTTTTACCTCTTTTTCCACCACGTTCTTTTCTAGCTAATTCTTCACGAATTCTTCTGTCCAATTCATCTTCGGCAGCAGCACTTCTTTGTTTACGGGTTTCTCTAGGTTTATATTCGCGTCTGGTGAGAGAACCGTATTGCTCTTCGTCACGGGCTAACTGTTCGTTTAAAGGAACTTCCTCTTCATCAAAGTATAAGTCATCCAAATATCTTTCATATTTGTCTTCAACAGCTTGTCTGGCAGTGGTTTCCCTAGGTTCGTAGGAATGATC
>ONIK01000021.1 GCA_900317865.1 uncultured Methanobrevibacter sp.
ATCAGCAGCCTTAGGAACATTAATAGTTTTTGATGCCTTATTATTATTTGGATTGTAATCATATTCATTTCCAGTAACAGTTGCAGTATTTACAATAGAACCTGTAACATTCACCAAAGCAATAATTTCCAAACTTCTAGATTGACCAACATTTAAATTACCAACAGACCACTTACCATTAACATAATTACCATTGGAACTTTTAAATATCAAACCAGCAGGCAGCACATCAGTGACAACAACATTAGTTGCAGCATCAGGACCATTATTCCTAACAGTCAAAGTCCACCTAATCAAATCACCATAATTCGGATTAGAAACATTAACAACCTTATTAATAGACAAATCAGCAGCCTTAGGAACATTAATTAAAGACTCAGCCCGATTATTATCTTTATTAATATCAAACTCATTTCCAGTAACTGAAGCAACATTCTTAATTGAACCAGTCTTATTAACCTTACAAACAATATTCAAAGCAACAGAAGCACCTTTAGCCAAATTACCAACAGACCACACACCATTAGCATAACTACCAACAGAAGCAGTAGATGACTGATAAATCAAACCAACAGGCAACACATCACTAACCCTAACACCACTAGCAGCGTCAGGACCCAAATTAGTAACCGTCAAAGTCCACCTAACCAAACTTCCAAAAGCAGGTGACGTATTATTTACGCTTTTGGATATTTTTAAATCAGCGGCTTTAGCAACATTAATAGTTTTTGAGGCTTTATTATTAGCTAGATTATAGTCATGTTTTTCTCCAGTGACAGTAGCTGTATTAATAATAGATCCAGTAGCATTCACCAATGTAATAATTTCTAAGCTTTTAGATTGACCAACATTTAAAGTACCAACAGACCATTTACCATCAGCATAATTACCATTGGAACTTTTAAATATCAAACCAGCAGGCAAAACATCACTGACAACAACATTTGTATCAACATCAGGCCCGTTGTTTCTAACTGTCAGAGTCCATTTAACCAAATCTCCAAGATTTGCATTTGTAACATTACTTTGTTTAGTAATGGATAAATCAGCTGCTTTAGGAATTGTAACTTTTTGAGAGTCCTTATTATTTGTTGTATTCCAATCAAATTCATTAGCAACAATATTTGCAGTATTAATGATATCACCAGTTTTATTTATTAAAGTAGTGATTTTAAGTATTGCAGAAGCGCCTTTAGCTAAATTACCAATATTCCAAACACCATTAGAATAAGTACCAACAGAAGCAGAATATGACTGATAAACTAAACCTGAAGGCAAAGCATCATTAACTTTAACTCCTGTTGCATCATTTGGACCATTATTTACAACATTTATTGTCCATACAACCTGATCATGATAATTATATGTTTCATAATTAGTATCCTTACTAACAGCAACATCCACCTGAGATTTAACAACAAATGTAGTTTGATTTGTAATTGCCTTATAATAATTGTCTTCAAAATGCTTTGCAGTAACTGTGTAAGTTCCCACTTTTAAATTTGACAATACATCACTAACTTCACCCAAATAACTGGATTTTAATGTTTTGTTATAAACAACAGTACCATCAGAATGTTTTACTGTTAATAATACATCAATATTATATTCACGGGCATCCTGATATAGTTGACCACTATTTGTTGCACCATAAACCGGCGTTTCACCATTAACTTTAATGTATCTATTGGGAGCGGCATTATAAATTGCATTTGAAACAGCCAAATTATCATAATCCCCAATATTGTTTCCACCATATATTACAGCACCAAATCTTTCAGTTTCACCATAATAAATATCTCTAGCATATATAGGGAGTGCATAAACCCAAGCCTGATTTTTTGTCATGACATTATTGGTTATTTTTAAATCTTTACCTGATTTATCGTAATATATTGCACTGCCGTTTCTTGCTACATTATACTCAAAAATGTTATTATTAATTGTATCCAAAGTCCCATTAATATAAATGGCACCACCTAATCCATCGTTTTTAACATTAGGATTTGCAATAGCTGTATTATGTCTGAAATATGATTCTTTAATATTTGTGGATTTGCCATTTACATATACTGCACCACCATTATGTTCAGCATCATTATAATTGAAATTTGAATTAGTAACATCTAGAGTATTCGTATCAATATATACTGCACCACCATCTATAGATGCATAATTATCATCAAAATTACAATCATCAATTGCAACACTGTATCCTGCTAATTTTACCGCACCACCATAAGGAGCACTATTTGAACTAAAATCACAATCAATTATTCTAAGATTTTGTGAATTAATCTTATCCATATTAGAAATTGCACCACCATATTTATTAGCAGTATTTGATTTAAAAGTACAATTTTTAATTGTTGCTGAACAATGAGTGGTTAAAGCTCCACCATGATCTGCTGAATTTTCTTCAAATAAACAGTTTTCAAATGTAACACCATCCCTAATACAACTTGCTCCACCGTGAGATAATTGGGATCCACTTCTAGAAATTGCTTTATTTCTAATAAATTTACAATTTTTAACTACAGAATTTGTTACATATTCTTCTCTTCCTATTTGTAAAGCACCTCCATATACTTCTCCGCCGTCACTATCATAAACACTATTCGAGTCAAATAAACAATTCAATATTCTTACATTATACCCATAAGCACCAACAGCTCCGGCAGTCATTTTAGCACCATTATTCATAAATCCACAATCTTTAATCATTAAATTACGTCCATAGTCAGGATTTTGATCAATATAATAATTTGTATAAATTGCACCCCCACCCATAGACGCATAATTATCCTGGAATAAACACTTTTCAATTACCACATCTTTCCCAAAAATATAAATTGCACTACCATATTTAGCATAAGCATTTTTAAAAATGAAATTTGAAAATGAAGAACCCGAACCCCCATTTTCAACGACAAATATGCTAGTTAAATGCTTAGCATCAAAAGTAGCAGTTGACGTTGAAGTGAAAGTTATATTTTTATACACAAGAATATAAGATTCCGAAGTGTCTGTAGTAAATACACCATTTAAAATAAGCGTATCTCCATCATTTAAATTATTATTTATTAAATTTTGAATATCTGAAAATTTTCCATTGTTTAATGTTACTGTATTAGATTGCGAAAGTACATCTTCTTGAGAATTTCCAAGTTTATCTAAATCAATTGCATTTATACCACCATTTGCTTCACTGTCAATCATATCCACATTATTTGATGTGTCATTTAACTCTATAGCATTTACAGCATTAACTGCAAATAGAACAAATGAAATGAAGCATATGGCAATTAAGAAATTTTTGCTAATAGCTATCTTATTTTCTAACATTTTATTTTCTCCTTCGAGGAAATTGATAACCACCATTAATTAACAAAAAGCTATTAATAAGCAATTAACCTTTTTATTTTAACTCTTATTTTTAAAAATTACATTCTAATCTAAAATTTATTCAAAATATGATGAATTAAAAGCTGACTATCAGCGTAGCCAGCTTACACCTCATAATTTAGGACAAATATAAGATCATAATCCAACAATTTTGGACAATTTTACAACCTGAAAATAATTTTATCAAAAAATCATAATATTGTGCCAAAATAAAAGATAATCTATATAAATCCTCTAAAATCTAATTAATACAGAATAATATTTATATTTTTGCTTTAAACTGAATATAAATCTACTTTATTAAGAAATATTACATTAAAATTAGAATTTAATATAATAATATAAAAATTTTAAATAACCGGTGAAAAAAATGAAAAAAAAGAGAATTTTGATATCTTCCATTAGCTGTGATTTTAAAGCTTAGCAAGGTATAACTTGAAGTAATAATACTATTGAAAATCAACAAAATTTTTGAAAGCATATATAGGAAGTAAAAAAAATTATAAATATTTTTAAACACATAATTTAAATTTAATAGGAGACTATATTATGAAGGTTTTAGTTGTTGGAACTGGTGCTCGTGAACATGCTATCGCTGATGCCTTGAAGGATGATGTGGAATTATATTGTTACATGAGTAAAATTAACCCAGGTATGTCCAAAATTGCCGAGTTTAAGCAAGGCGATGAAGGAGAAGTTGAAAAAGTAGCTGAATATGCAGTTGAAAATAACATTGACATTGCATTCATTGGTCCTGAAGCTCCCCTAGGAAAAGGAATAGTCAATGAGCTTCAAAAAAATGGAATTGATTGTGTTGGACCTACCCAAAGTGCAGCCAGAATTGAAACTGATAAGTCATTCATGAGAAAACTCTTTGAAGACTATGAAATTGAAGGATCATTAGTTTACAAAGTATTTAATAATTCAGATGATGTTTCCAAATTTTTAGATGAATTCGACCGCGACGTTGTAGTAAAACCAGTTGGGTTGACTGGTGGTAAAGGAGTTAAAATTGTAGGTGACCACCTCAAAGACAATAATGAAGCAAAAGAATATTCCTGTGAAGTCATTGATAATGCAATGGGCGGATTTGCCCAAGTAATCATTGAAGAAAGATTGATAGGTGAAGAATTTACTATCCAGGCATTTTGTGATGGAAAACACTTAGCTCCAATGCCTGCAGCACAAGATCATCCTCATGCATTCGAAGGAGATGTCGGTGCAATCACCGGAGGAATGGGATCTTATTCTGATGTTGGAGGATTATTACCATTTTTAAGCCAGGAAGATTATGATGCTGCTGTTGAAATTATGCAAGCTACATTAAAAGCTATTGCGGAAGAAGCAGAACCATACAAAGGAATATTATATGGTCAATTCATGTTAACTGCTGATGGGCCAAAACTCATCGAGTACAATGCAAGATTTGGAGATCCTGAAGCTATGAATGTATTGCCACTTTTAAAAACCCCATTGGCTGACGTTTGTCAAGCTATTGTTGACGGTACTTTAGATAAAGTAGAATTTGAAGACAAGGCCAGTGTTTGCAAATACATTGTACCTGACGGATATCCTGAAACTAAATATGCCGGAGAATTAATAGAAGTGGATGAAAAAGCTATTGAAGAACTTGGCGCAAAAGTATTCTATGCTGCAGTTTCACAGGAAAAGGATGGAATTCACTTGTCAGGTTCAAGGGCACTAAGTATTGTAGCTAGTGGTGAATCAATAGAAGAAGCTGAAAAAGTAGCTGAAAATGCCTGTGAATTTGTTAAAGGTAATGTTTACCACCGAAGAGATGTAGGTACACAAGAGCTTGTTAACAAACGTGTTGAACATATGAAAGAAATTTTAAACTGAATTTCTTTTTACTTTTTTTGGATTTGGTGATATTATCAAAGAGGATAATTTTGAAGAAATTCATGATTATGAAAGTTTAAGAAATCATTTCAATGCCGAGCTTCTTGAGATAGTAGAAGAGTTAGATGAAGAAGATGCAGAAAAAATCAGAAAGTTTAGAGATGAGTTTATAGAAAAATACTTAACAAAACAGGATGCCGAAAAAAAATTAAATAACAAAAAAGACAACTTTTTTCTAAAATTCATAGAGTCATTTGAAAGGGATATTGATATTGACCCGGGAAGACTATTAGGTTTGACTGATGGAATTTTTGGTATGGTAATGACTCTTTTGGTCTTTGGTATGGCTTTACCTGGAACTCAATTGCTAAGTGAAGGAGAATTTATAACTTTTTTACATTCAATTGCCCATTCTTTTGGTTTAACTATTGTTAGTTTTATTGTGGTCGCCTCTTTTTGGGTTTATCATCATGAATTTATAAAGATTAAATCATTAAATATGCCATATTTATGGATTAATATGTTATATTTGGCCTGCATATCAATTATTCCATTTACAACATCCATGATAGGTCTTTATTCCGACTTTTTCTTAGCCCACTTGCTATTTGGATCAAACATATTTTTAACAATCGTATTCTTTTTAATCATGTATCTCTATGCATATAATAAGGGATTTTTAGAGAATAAACCTTCAAAAAGAGAAAAAAGATATGTTATACATACATTAATCATTCTTATGGGCATTACTATTGTTACAAATCTTTTGAATTATTTTTTTACAGAAGATTTTATGTATTTGTTCCTGTTGATTCCAGTAATTTCTACAATTCGTGACATCAGATTTAAAATGAAATAATAACTCTTTCAAAAATTTAAATAATATAAAAAACTATAATTAGAAATTAAAGGTGGAGAGTATGAAAAAACAAATCATAATTATACTGCTAATATTTTTATTATCCGCATCATTTATTGGTCAGGTATCTGCAACAACCACTATATTTTTAACTTCAGATAATGTTATGGGCAATAATGATGAAGTTACTATGCTAAACTCCATTAAAAAATATATAGAAGAATATAGTAACGGAAATATTAAAGTAATTATTGACAGCAAATCACCAAGTCCTGGAGAAGCATCAAGAGCAATGGAAAGTGGTGCGGATGTAAATGTAAATTTTGCTGCAGCAGATCCCGGAAACTTCCTCATACTTGCAAAATATACAGTCAATACAGGTAAACAAACAATATTTGTAAACACAGGAGATTTTGATTTGGATACTGCAGATTCCCTTAGAAGAGCATGGGACGACAATTATTCTTCAACAATATTCGCAGGCATTAATTCCCCAGGGAAATACCTCAATAAATCAGGCATTACATACATACAACCACTAAAAGCATATCCTGATGTAGCACATAAAGGGCATTTGACCCAAAATAACGAAGATGTGAATAAATACATTGCAAAGAAAATAGTTAATTCCATAGGTAAGAGCAATTCTAAATACTATGATAATGATTTGGTAATTACCCATAAATTAGCTCCATCAAAAATGGCCAAAGCAAGTCAGGAATTAATTAAAAGTAATGATAAGGAAATGAATGGTACCTACAACTCATATACCTCCCCTCAAGTATTATACTTAACAAGCTCTTATCTAAATGGTAATGGTCTTGAAAGTCCTAAAGAATACGGTGCACCAACAAATCCGGAACAAAGCTCAATATTTGCAAAAAATTCCTATTCAGTATATGATTACATGAAAATGGGAGGTATAGTAAAAGAGTTTATGGATAAAAATGGAAGAGCACCAAATTATATTGAATATGACGGTGCTAAAATAGGTTATTACGATTTAGTATATAATTTTGCAAAAATAACTCAAAACCATACCGATAATGGACATATGGATTTTGCAAGAGAATATCATTTTGATAGAATTAATGAATCAATACTTATAACCATATTCCCATATGTTTTGGCTATTGTAATTTTAATATTATTATGCATGGGATTGAGAAAAATAAGGCGAAGATAAATATATAACTATTTACTAAACAATTATATGAGGTGAATTTATGAAAAGATATGTGAGTGAATTAATAGGAACTATGGTTCTAGTTTTATTCGGATGTGGAAGTGCAGCTATCGCAGGATCTGTACTTGGAAATTTAGGAATCGCTATGGCATTTGGTTTATCAATCGTTGCAATGGCATATGCTATTGGAGACATTTCAGGATGTCATATTAACCCTGCTGTATCTATAGGAATGTGGATAGATGGCAGAATGGAAGCAAAAGACTTAATTTTATATATCATTTTCCAATGTATTGGTGCAATCATCGGTACAGCATTACTTGCTGTTTTAATTAACTCAGCACCAAGTCTTGGAGGATACATGGCTACTGGATTAGGTCAAAACGGATTCGGAGCAGCATCAAGTGTGGGAATTAACTTAACTGGTGCATTAATTACCGAAATAATATTAACCTTTGTATTTGTATTTACTGTACTTGGAGTTACTAGAAGTGAAAAAACTGGTGTTGTAGCAGGAATTGTAATTGGTTTAACCCTTGCATTCGTACACATTTTAGGTATCCCATTAACCGGTACTTCAGTTAACCCGGCACGTAGTTTAGGTCCGGCTTTATTCATGGGCGGAGTAGCTCTCCAACAAGTATGGGTATTCATAGTTGCCCCAATCGTTGGTGCAATTATTGCTGGTTTAGCACACAAAGGATTATATGATGGGGAATAAATAATTCCTCACTTTTTTTTATTTTTTTATAATTACAACCAAATCATCATTCATTTTAATAGATTATAACCTGCAAAAAATAATATTAATTATACAACATATTCCAATTTTAAAAAATAATTTATATAAATACTAAAAAATAGATTAATATTAAATAGATATTATGCTAGCACATAACATAATTTCAGAAATATTATATTTGTTGTGTAATGTCCGTATTGATTTATCGATGAAATTTTTATCAAAATAAATCTCGAATTATAAACTAGTGTTAATATTATATTCTTAATAACCATGGAAAAAGTGAAACAATGGAATACATTCAGGATTTTGAAAAACCACCAAGAGTTACATTAAAAAGGAGTTTAATAATATTTTTTGGAAATGTAATCGGGATATATTTAATTATCCTATTTGGATTAGGAATTCCCACTGCCGACTTTGACGATATTATGCTATTTGTTATATTTACAAGTATAATTAATGCACTATTATGGCCAATACTCACTAGAATTTTTATGCCATTTCTTGTTTTAACATTCGGTGTTGGAACATTAATTTTAAATGGATTACTGCTTCAAATAATCGGTCCTCTTTTTTCCATATATGTTGAGGGTCCTGCAATTATTTTGGCCCCATTATCTATGGCTCTTGTAACAACAGTATTATCAACATTATTGACTATTGAAGATGACAGCTCATATTACCGTTCTGTTTATAGGGATGCTGAAAAGAAACGTAAAAAAGAAATAAAAAATTATCCTGGGCTAATTATTATTGAAATTGATGGTCTTGCGTATGATGTTTTAAAAGAAGCAATTGATAAAGGTTTAATGCCTACAGTTAAATCAATGATAGATGATAAAACACATACACTCAGAATGTGGGAAACAGATTTATCCTCACAAACCGGCGCAAGCCAAGCGGGAATTTTACATGGAAACAATGAAAACATTACTGCATTTAGATGGATTGAAAAAGAAAATAACAACCAGATGATGCAATGTTCTGGAGTAGACCGAGTTAAAATACTAGAAGAAAGAATTTCTGATGGAAACGGATTACTTGCAGAAAATGGTGCGAGTAGGTCTAATTTATTCTCTGGAGATACAGATAATGTTATTTTCACATTTAGTAAAATATTAAATCTTAGAAAATTATATAACAGAGCATGGTTTTCAGTATTCTCAAATCCAAGTAATTTTGCACGTATAATCTGTTTATTTATAGCTGAAATGATTTTAGAAATAATATCCCAAATAAAACACAGCATACTGAATATCCAACCAAGAATCAAACGTGGAATTGCATATATTCCAGTAAGAGGTGCAACCAATGTATTTATGAGAGAGATTAATACATCAACATTAGTTGGAGACATAATGGTTGGAGATGTTGATGTTGCATATTCCACTTATTTAGGTTATGATGAAATAGCTCATCATTCCGGTGTCCGTGATGAAGATGCATGGTATGCTCTTAAAGGAATGGACAAGCAGATAAGACGTTTAACTAAAGCAAACAAATATACTCCCAGAAAATATCAATTTGTTATTCAATCAGACCATGGACAAACAAACGGCGCAACATTTAAACAAAGATACGGACAATCATTTGAAGATTATGTTAAATCCCTACTTCCAAAAAATATGAAAATGTTTGCAAAAATGTCATCAAATGAAGACCACTATGCAGAATCATTCATACCCTTTTCAAGAAAAAACGATAATTTAATTGACGAAGGAGAACAGGAAGAATTAGGTGACTCTGAAGTAATCGTTTTAGCTTCCGGAAATCTTGCAATGATTTATTTAACTCAATGGAGCCATAGATTAACCTATGAAGAAATGAATAAATTATTCCCAGAATTAATTCCAGGAATTATTAACAATGAATATATAGGATTTATCGTCGTCAGATCATCTGAAAAAGGAGACATGGCAATTGGTAAAAATGGTATTTATTATTTGGATACCGGAGAAATTGAAGGGGAAAATCCTCTTGAAGGATTCGGTAAAAATATTTCAAGACATGTTAAAAGAAATAGTTCATTTAAATACACCCCAGACATTTTAGTCAACAGTTTTTATGATGAAGAAAAGGATGAAGTCTGTGCTTTTGAAGAGTTAGTTGGAAGTCATGGGGGAGCTGGAGGCAGCCAATCAAAACCATTTATATTATACCCTTCAGATTGGAATGTCAGTGATGATGAAATTATTGGTGCCGAAAACATTTATAGAATATTAAAAGATAATTTAAATGCATTAAAAGAAAAATCCGACGATAATAGTAAAATATCAAATAATGAAGCATCAAAAGTTAAGTAGAAAGATTAAAAAATGTTTAAAACAAATCTACATTTTTAATTTTATTTTACTTATCTTTTATCATATATTTGCAAGAATACTCCGACCTCTTATGTTGGGGATGAATTGCAAAGATGGGCATTACATTACAAATGCTCTCTGATGAAATTTAAATAACAAGATAACAAAAATAATAAATGACAATGATAAAATTAAATTAAACTTTTTCAAAGATAACTCGGTTTAAAAAGAAATATTAATTTAATCTGTCTGAACCTTCAGGACGAGGGGGATAATACGGTAATCCTATACTCATTAGAGTATACAGCCCGTGAAGTAAAAATCCTCAACACATATAAAGTTGAGGTAGTTCAAAAGGTGAATATATGAAAATCGTTATTGCAATTGGTGGATCTATCCTATTGAAAGATTATGATAGTGAAAGATTCAAGCAATATAGTAAAATTCTAAAAGAATTAACAAAGGAACATGAATTATTCGTTGTAGTTGGTGGTGGAAAACCAGCTAGAGAGTATATTAGTGTTGTTCGTGACTTGGGAGCCGGTGAAGCTCAATGTGATGACATTGGAATCGAAGTTACAAGAATCAATGCTAAATTATTGTTATCAGCACTTGGAGATGCAGCTTATCAGAGAGTGCCACACAATTTCCAGGAAGCATTAGAATTTGCTGCAAGTGGAAAAATCATTGTTATGGGCGGCACAGAACCTGCACACAGTACTGATGCAGTATCTGCTATTTTAGCAGAATATGTGCATGCAGATAAATTAATTAATTTGACATCAGTAGACGGGATGTACACTAAAGACCCAAATAAATATGATGATGCAGAACTTGTAAGTGAAATAACTGCAACAGATTTACTGGATTTCCTTAATGGTAAAGACATGAAAGCAGGAACATATGAATTCTTCGATACAACAGCAGTTCAAATGATTAAAAGATCAGACTTGGAAACTGTTATTGCAAATGGTTACGAACCTGAAAATCTTATTAAAGCAATTAATGGCGAAAATATAGGAACTAGAGTCATAAACGAATAAAGGTGATTTTGTGGATAATTTAATTGATATTGGTTTAAATTTAATGCATTCCTCTTTTAAAAAAGACAGAGTTGAAATTATTGAAGAAGCAAAAAAGGTTGGTGTTAATCAATTTATCATTACGGGAACCAATATTCATTCAAGCCACATGGCCAGAGATTATGCATCCAAATATCCAAATACATTATTTTCAACATCAGGGGTTCATCCACATGATGCAAAAACATGTAATGGACATACAATTTTTGAATTAGAAAAAATAGCTGATGATGATTGTGTTGTGGCCATTGGAGAATGTGGGCTTGATTACAATAGAAATTTTTCACCACAAGATTTGCAAAGAAAATGGTTTGAAGCACAGGTTGAACTTGCTGAAAAACTTAAAATGCCTTTATTTTTACATGAAAGAGAAGCTCATAAAGATTTATATGAAATATTAAGTAGACATGATGAAGTAATTGAAAAAAGTGTTGTTCATTGTTTTACTGGAACAAAACAAGAAGCTCAAAACTATATTGATTTAGGCTGTTATATAGGTGTTACTGGATGGATTTGTGACATGAAAAGAGGAAGAGATTTACAAGAGGCAGTAAGTGTAATTCCTCCAGAAAAATTAATGATTGAAACAGATGCACCGTTTTTAATACCTAAAAACTTTGATAAAAAACCTAAAAAGAATAGAAATGAACCAAAATATTTGCCTCACATACTCGAAACAATTGCAATTTGTATGGGTATGGATGCAGAAGAACTTGCACTGCAGGTAACTGCAAATACAAAAGAATTTTTTAAAATATGAAAAAGGTGATTAATATGGCAGTAGAACCTCATAAACATTGTCCAATATGTGGAACTCCAATTCCATTAAATGAACTTGTATGTTCCCCAGACTGTCAAAAAGTATGGGACGCAAGATTAAATCAAACAAAAAGAAGTAGAATTATATTATATGTTGTAATAGCAATATTCTTAATTATATGGGCAATATTAACTTTTGTTAAATAGATGTGATAATATGATACTAACATCAGCAAATACTCTGGAAAATAAACAGATTAAAGAATATAAAGGGCTTGTTACCGGAGAAGCATTAATTGGTGCTAATATTTATAAGGATTTATTTTCTGGTGTTCGTGATGTAGTAGGTGGTAGAACATCAAATTATGAAAAAGAAATCAAAAAGGCACGTGATATTGCACTTCAAAGTATGAAAGAAAAAGCAGAACAATTAGATGCAAATGCAATTATTGGCCTTAAAATTTCTTATGATAATCTTGGTGGTACTATGGGCAATACAATATTAATTACGGCCTATGGTACTGCAATTCTTTATGAAGAAAAATGAAAATTGATAAAGAAAGAATGGCAAATTCACAAAAGGCCTTTAATTCCATTGTATTGGGAACAGCTGCAGGTCTTTTAACGTATTATGCCTTCTTATATTATAACATTGCTATTTTTGGATGGAATTTAGGTCTGATATTTGCTCCATTGGTTGCAGGTTATGTTGAAACAATAATTGCCCAAAAAATAATTGGAGAAAGTATTGGGGCAATTAGTGCTTTTATACTATTTTTAGTAACTGTAGTTTATGGTTTTATTATTGCAAATCCAACATTAGGATATAATGTAATCACATTCGGTTCAATAATAATCATTATTCAGGCAGCAATTCCGACATTTATTAATTACTTTGGACTTGTGGTTATCATTTCAATGTTCTCTTATCTTACGGGTTTTTTCAAAAAACTAACAGATACCATTGATAATAAAATAAGAAAACTTTTAGGAAAAGAAGAAAGACCTGTAGAAATTATTCTGCCATATGATGATGAAGAAAGCAATAAAAAAATTAACTCTCTTGATTTTGCTTTTATAACTAGCAATAATCCAAAAATTATTGAATATGATAATATAGGTTATTTTTATACAACAGCCATTTTTGAGCGAAATACACACCTACTGCACATATCTCCAGAAAATGTTGAAAAAAAGCATTTAAATGAATTAAAAAAAGGAAAAGACGAATGCCTAATCAAATTATCTGAAGAAATAAAAAATGCAGGAGGCAATGGTGTAATCGACTTAGAAATTAATTATATTCTAAATGGACTTGGAGGATCAAGTTTTCAAATAATAGCTAGTGGAATGGCCGTTTACATCAAGGTAGAATCCCTAACATCTTAAGAGCTATATACATTACAACCACACCAAATACTTGTTTTAAACGTTTTTCAGGCAATTTATGAGCATATTTTGCACCAACCTGTGCTAAAGGTACTGAAAAGCAAGCAATTAATAAAAAATTAATTATACTGACATAACCTAAAGAATATGGAAAAGTATTAACACCCCATCCTGAAATAATATAAGATATCGTCCCACCAATTGCAGTTAGGGAAATAAATACTGATGAAGTCCCAATAGCTTGAATCATTGAAAATCCCAAAAGCATTGTTAAAATGACAATTAAAAATATTCCTCCCCCAATACCCAATAATCCTGAGAAAAATCCTACAAAAAGACCGGTTAACATAATTGTTATAAAATTAAAATCAAATTTTGCTTCTTTTTCAGTTTTATCTCTTGAAAGGATATTTCTAATACCGATAAACAATAATAAAATACCAAAAATTATTTCTAAAACACCTGAAGGCAAAGCTGAAGCTACAAAACCCCCGATAAAACTTCCGATAATACCGAAAATACCTAATTTAATCCCAGGCCCTACTATATTATCCAATTTTTGAGAATGTTTATAGGCACCGCTTGTTGCAGTTGGAATTATAATTGCCAAACTTGTTCCAAGTGAGATTAACATTGCAAGACCAGGTTCAACTCCAATATATTTTAAAAGAAAATACTGAAATGGAACTATTAAAAATCCTCCACCAACACCCAAAAGTCCTGATGCAAAACCTGCAACAATACCAATCAAAATTAAACCAATATAATACTCAATTGCAAACATGATAATGTCCTTTAGTAAATAATTTAAATAATTAATTCAAATATCTAATCTTAATGAAGATAAACAAGACTATATTAGTTGGTATCCTATTTATAATAATTGCCTGTGTGATTTTTATAAGCAATATTTTAAATCCGATAATTCACCCAATAACACATTTATTTTTAATGGGATCTTCTAAAGGAAAAGATATAATATTTTTTGGATTGATGGGAGTATTATTAATCTCTACACAAATATTTAAAGACTTTAATATTGATTCGAAAAAATATTTAAAAATTACATTAATAATAGGTTCAATCACGTTAATCTCAGGAATACTTTTAGAAGTCATATTTAGATACCAGATGGGAATTGGCCTTAACACTATTTTTATGACTATGGGAAAAAGCATTTCATCAACAAGCATTCTACATACCCACCTGTTAAAGTCCATTTTTGGAGAAGCCATAACCAATTTAATAGGTCCGTTTATTGGAAGTGAAATCAATACAGGTGTTGGCCTATATCAATACATTCCAGGTGTTGCAAAAATAATAATTATATTATTGCCTATCACCCTTCTGACATTATTACTGGCTATTAGAAACAGAAGATTTGTTCAGACATTTCTGCTTTCATTTTTTGGATGTTGCCTACTAATCGGAGCATTAGATGGAGGATTATTCTCAACCCCTGCAATAACTGGAATATGCGGTGTGTTTTTAATAGAAAGAAACGGCATATGCATCGAACAAATTGTTGACTACATCATCAAAAGAGAAAATGTATGCGACCGCTGCAAAATAATACCTCCATTTAAAAACAAGACTGATTTGATAAAAGTTTTAATAAAGAGATATCTGCCGTATATTGTTGCTGCATTAATAATAATATTAAGATTTTCAATAGCTGTAATTGGAGCAAATACAGATTATTATGAAGTGGAGGTTGTAAATCCTGCAGACAACATAGAATTAAATGATTTTCCAATAAAAAATGTGACACATGATGGAAATAAGACCGTTTATATTGTAGATTCCAATTATAATGAAATGGAATTATTGAATGATTTGAAAAAACCACTAAACAATAGATGTGACTATTATACCGTTTCCTGGAATACTTTTTCATATTTGGAACCAGACCATCCGATTACAAATTTATATTACTCTTTGAAAAACTAAATTTTATTAAATATTAAAACAAATATTAAAATATATGATTTTAAGCATTATTATACCGACATACAATGAAGAGGAATATTTGCCTATCCTTTTAGAAAGTATAAAAAAGCAGAACTTCAAAGATTACGAAATAATTATTGCCGATGCAAATTCAACAGATAAAACTCGGGAAATAGCAGAAGAATATGGATGTATTATTACTGAAGGAGGTATGCCTGGTGTTGGTCGGAATAATGGTGCTAAAATAGCTAAAGGCAAATATTTACTATTTTTAGATTCTGATTTGGAACTTACTGACGATTATCTTAGGGATTCAATATATGAATTTGAAATGGAAAGACTTGGAATTGCAATCACACAAATGAAACCATTATCCAAAAAATCAGAAGATCAGCTAACCCATTATCTTGCCAATCAATTTATGATAGGTATTGAAAAAATCAAACCACACGGAGCAGGATGCTATGGAATCCTTGTTAAAAAAGAGCTTCATGATGAATGTGATGGATTTAATGAAGAGTTAACATTCGGTGAAGATAGTGAATACATCAGCCGTTTGGGTAAGGTTGAACGATTTAAAGTACTTAGAAGACCAAGAATAGGTGTATCAACCAGAAGACTTGAAGAAGAAGGATTCCAAACATTAATACGGCAATATGGAAAAAGTACATTTAATGATTTAATGGGAAAAAAAACTAATGCTGAAGACCTCAATTATGGTTTTGAACATGGTACTGACCATATGAGTAAAGAAAAATTAGATGAATTTTCTATAGAATCCGAAAGAATAACTAAAATGTTTGAAAATTATGATAAATCTGTCGAAAAGGTAAATACAGCCAAATCTTATTTTAAAAGAACAAAAACTATTAAAAACAGAGCTAAAAAAATTGTATTTTATTGTGTTTGCGGTGAAGGAATGGGTCATGCAATAAGATCAGGAGTAATAATCGACAGAATAAAGGAAAAATATGATGTTTACATATTTTCACATGACCGCGCATATAAATACCTGAATGAAAAATTTGACCATGTATATGAAATTGGAGGATTCAATACCGTTTACATTAACAACAAAGTAAACAACACAAAAACATTAATTAATGCAATAAAAAGAAATCCGACAAATATTAAAGTAGGCTATCAGGAATTATATAAAAAAGCAAGGAAATTATCCCCAAATGTGATTATCACAGATTTTGAAATGTATGCAACTATAGTATCCAAGCTTCTTCAAATTCCATTAATAACACTGGACAATATTCACATGATTACCCAGGCACAAATCGATTATCCAAAAAACAAACATACCGAAATGCTTAAAGCAAAAGGAGTAATTAAAGGATATGTTATAAGACCAAAATTTCATATTCTAACAAGTTTCTTCTTCCCGAAAGTAAGATCCGGAAAAAATGCAGTGATATATCCTCCGGTAATTCGTGAAGAAATATACAAATTAAAACCTACAACCGAAGACCACATTATAGTTTATCAGACCAGTAAAGAAAGTGTTAAGCTTGTTGAACGTTTGAAAAATATGGATGAAAATTTTATTGTTTACGGATTTAATAAAGATAAAGTCGATGAGAATATAACATACAAGCGATTTAATGAAAATGAATTTTATGAAGATTTTGCCAACGCAAAAGCTGTTGTTTGTAATGGCGGATTTACATTCATATCAGAAGCCATAACTCTCAAAAAGCCAATATACAGTGTGCCGGCAAGTGGAAACTTTGAACAAACATTAAACGGATTTTATGTTAAAAAACTGGGTTATGGAGAATATCATGAAAACATGAGTGTTAAAAAACTCCAATTATTCTTAAAAAGACTTAATAAATATCAAAATAAGTTAAATAAAGTTAAAAGATATAATAACGATGCCATCATACGTGAATTGGAATATCGTATTGAAAAGTATTCCCGTTAAAAAAAATAAGTATTAGGTGAACTTATAAAGTTACACCCATATCTAACTGTTCAGTTAATTCTTTGTATCTATTTCTGATAGTTACTTCAGTAACACCAGCAATTTCTGCTACATCCCTTTGGGTTTTTCTCTCACCAAGTAAAACTGATGCGATGTATAATGCAGCAGCTGCTACACCAGTTGGTCCTCTACCTGAAGTCAATCCTTTATCCATAGCTTTTTCAATGATTTCAATAGCTTTAGATTGAGCTTCACCAGATAAACCTAATTCACTAGCGAATCTAGGAACATAATCCACTGGAGATGTTGGTGGCAATTTAATATTTAATTCTCTTGTAAGGAATCTGTAAGTCCTACCAACTTCTTTTTTAGTTACTCTTGAAACTTCCGCAATCTCATCCAGTGTACGTGGAACATTACATTGTCTACATGCAGCATATAATGAAGCTGCCACTACACCTTCAATACTTCTTCCACGGATGAGTTTATTATCTACAGCACTTCTATAGATTACTGATGCTGCTTCCCTCACACTTCTTGGAAGTCCGAGTCTTGATGAATCACGGTCCAATTCTGATAATGCAAATGCCAAGTTACGTTCAGTTGCACCAGAAATTCTAATTTTTCTTTGCCATTTTCTTAATCTATACCATTGAGCACGATTTCTTGCAGGAATATCACGACCATATATATCTTTATTCCTCCAGTCAATCATTGTACTTAAACCTTTATCGTGAATAGTGTATGTTATTGGAGCACCGACTCTTGTACGTTTATCTCTTTGTTCGTGGTCAAATGCCCTCCATTCAGGACCCATATCTACTAAATTCTCATCGATTACTAATCCACAATGAGAACAGACAACTTCTGCTCTTTCATAATCTCCGATTAATTCTGTAGAACCACATTCCGGACAGACAGCTGTTTTAGTCTCTTCATTACCATTTCTTGCTGCCCTATCAGATCTTTTTCTACGTCTAGGGGGTTGATTTACTTCTTCTGACGTGGTTTCATCCTCCTTTTTTTATGTTTTTTAGATTTTGGTTTTGATACAAACAGTTCTTCACCATAATTTTCTTTAATTTCATCTCGATTAGCGGATTTAAATAAGCGAATTGAGATGTATGGTTGTTTAGTAGGTCCAAAAACATAGCTTACCTTCCCTATTTTGTTTTTATTACTATCATAAACAATTCCACCACTGGTTGGTGTCTGGGAAGACCTTGCTATCAATTTACCTGAATTTGCAATATGCAAACTATTTCCTAAAAATTTCATATAATCAAACTAAAAATTAAATCTGTATCGTTTATATGTTTAGAGTACTCACATATATAAAGATATCGATATATTTATATATAGAAATAATAAGTTATTTAAATAATTTTATATTTTATTTTAGGCCCACAACCTGGGATAAGGACATTCCGGAATTTAACATGTCAGTGATTTTTTTCTCCTTAAGCTTTATCTCAAAGGTTTTATTCATAACTTGTGTGAAAAGCTCCTCAGGAATAATCACGACCCCAGTTTCATCACCATATAAAAAGTCACCTGCAGATATTTCCATAGATTCTAAAGTCAAATCCACATTAATTTCGCCAAAACCGAAAGGTTTACCCGCATTAGGACGGAATCCACAAGCAAAAATAGGATAATCTAGATATAAAAGTGCATCCAAATCACGCACACAACCATAAACCAATGTTGCCTTAACACCACTATTTTTAGCACAGGTAGAAGCTAATTCGCCCCATATTGCAGCATTCATATCACCAGTGTCCACAAGTAAAACATCACCATCATCAGCTTCATCAATAGCTAAAGTAATGGTTCCCCAGTCATCACTACTTGTTTTAACTGTAGTAATTTTTCCCCAAGCCTTTAAGTTATTAATTGATTTTAAATTATAAAGCACCCCTGATCTATTAGCTATTTCATTGAATGCATCTGAAATTTGACAGGAAGAAACCTGAGATAAAAATGAATTTAAATTAATGAATTCATCATAATTTTTACCGTTGAAAGTTAAATCCTCAATTGTAATATTTTCTAGAGATATATCTTTAAATTCCTTTATTTTAGTTAAATCCTTTTTATTATGCAATAAATCTTGAGGTTTTATTGACATTAAATCACCATATATTTTCAATAATTATTATATGTAAAAAATATAATAAAAAAATTTCTATAAACAATATTTTATATATTAGTTTAACCAAAATACTAATTGTAGTATTTGAACTAATACTTATTTATTATATGCTAAAAAGTGCATTTATTCATTATTATTAATTTATTTATTAACATTTTGATTAACAAAAAAAAGGAGAAAATTTAATTATTAAATGATTTAAAATAAAAACTGGGAAATTAACAAAATTAAAGAACAATAAATCAAATTAGACCCAATAATTAAATTTTCATTAGTACTTTTACTCTTTTTAGTGTATGATAGATTAAATTAAAACATGTTTATCGTATAATTTATTAATTGCCTAAAAATAATTATAATTTTTAGAAAAATATAAATTAACCCGATTAATAAGCTAGGAGGCTTAAATATGGGAAAAGGCGAAGAATTAACTACAACAAAATATTTAATCCATGCACAAATTACTGCAAATGGAATTGTAGAGAAACCTGATGTTGTCGGTGCAGTATTCGGACAAACTGAAGGTTTATTAAGTAACGATTTAGATTTAAGAGAACTACAAAGAACTGGTAGAATAGGTAGGATCCAAGTTAATATTCATTCTAACAGCGGAAGAGCAAAAGGAGAAATTGTAATTCCTTCAAGTTTAGACAGAGTTGAAACCGCCATTCTTGCAGCATCATTAGAAACTATTAATCGTGTTGGACCATGCGAAGCAGAAATCCAAACATTAAAAGTTGAAGACGTACGTGCCGTTAAAAGAGAACAAGTAGTAAACCGTGCAAAAGAAATTTATAAAAACATGGTTGAAAGTGTCGGTCCGGCAAGCATGAAAATGATTGAAGAAGTGAGAGAAGCTATGCGTGTTCATGAAATTTCAGAATACGGGGATGACAGATTACCTGCAGGCCCAAGCATACACACTTCAGATGCAATCATTGTTGTTGAAGGACGTAGCGATGTTTTAAATTTACTTAAATACGGCATTAAAAATACTGTAGCTGTTGAAGGAGTAAGCGTTCCACAATCTATCGGTGAATTAAGTAAAAAAAGAACCACTACTGCATTTGTAGATGGTGACCGTGGTGGAGAATTAATCTTAAAAGAACTTTTACAAATCGGTGATGTTGACTACATTACCCGTGCTCCTCAAGGAAAAGAAGTAGAAGACTTAGAAAAAGATGAAGTGCTAGTTGCACTTAGAGATAAAGTTCCTACAGCACAATTCTTAGCAAACCACAATATTCTTTCAGAATCCAAAAATAATTCAAACAATAACAGACGTGACAAAAATCAGAACAGAAAACAACAAAAATTCAATAAAGAACCAGAAGTTGAAGATGATGAAGTCATTCTAATGAAAGATATGCTAAAAGAATTTGAAGGCACCGGATGTGGAGCAATCCTGGATGAAGCATTGAATATGACTAAAGAAGTTTCTATTGAAAATATTTATGAAGAAATGAAAAATATTGAAGGAACTGCAGATACAGTAATATTTGATGGAATCATAAGTCAAAGATTAGTTGATGTTGCTTCTCAAAAAGGAATTAAAAAATTAGTTGCTTTCAAAGCAAACATCGTTAAAAAACCACATAACCTAAAAATTATTACTATTGAATAATGGGGATTAATTATCCTCAATTTACTATTTTTTAAACAAAAATCACCCATAATTTTATTAAATTTAATATGTTCCTTTTATATAAAAACTATACACTATTTCCTATAAAAAGTTACCATACGTTTAAATAGCACTAATCCCAAATAAACACAACATGATTTACAAATGTTTAATCTGCGGACACATTCACAATGAAGAATCCACAGGCATTTTACTGAAAGATTTGGATAAATGTCCCGTATGTAAACAAGATATTTCAAATTTTGTTGAAATTGAAAAAACAGAAAGCTTTGATTCACCAGAATTAGCATACAATAAGGAATTTGCCAAATCCGATAAAGATGAAAGGGCAATGGATCTAATTCATGAAATGGCAATAAGTGGCCAAAGTATTGTTTCTGCAATGGGAACAGACATAAAAATGCCTAATTGGGACGACATTTTAATTTTAGGTTGTCAATTAAATCCACAACCTTTGGAAAAAGATATTGATGTCAATACACAAACCATAATAGGTAAAAATGCTTCAAAACCATTGATAATTGAAACTCCCGTTTATATAACACACATGTCATTTGGAGCGCTTTCAAAAGAAGTGAAAATCGCTCTTGCAAAAGGAAGTGCTGGAGTTAAAACTGCCCAATGTAGCGGTGAAGGTGGAATTCTGGTCGAAGAAAAAGAAAATGCATACAAATATATTTTTGAATATGTTCCAAATAAATACAGCGTTAATGATGAAAATCTTAAAAACAGTGATGCAATTGAAATTAAAATTGGTCAGGCAACAAAGCCCGGTCTTGGAGGTCAGCTCGAAGGAGTTAAAGTAACTTCAGAGATTGCAAAAGTCAGAAATAAACCTGAAGGTAGGGATATTCATTCACCTGCAACAATTCCTGAAGTAAACTCAAAAGAAGACTTGAAAAATTTAGTATCAATGCTTCGTGAAAAATCTGAAGGCAGACCAATCGGTTTAAAACTTGCAGCAGGCCATATTGAAGAAGACCTTGAATATGCAATATATTCCTGTGCTGATTTTGTAACTATTGACGGAAGAGGTGGATCAACAGGTGCAAGCCCTAAAATAATCAAGGATTCAACATCCGTTCCAACAATATATGCCCTAGCAAGAGCTAGAAAATATTTGGATGAAAAAAATTCTGATATAAGCCTAATCATTACTGGAGGATTAAGATTATCATCAGATTTTGCAAAAGCATTAGCTATGGGGGCTGATGCAATAGCAATTGGTACAGGAGCATTAATAGCTGCCGCATGCCAGCAATACAAAATCTGCCATACTGGCCAATGCCCTGTAGGTGTTGCAACACAGGATAATGAATTGCGGAAAAGATTGAAAACAGACCTGTCTGCTAAAAGAGTTGAAAATTATCTTAAGGTATCAACAGAAGAGTTAAAAACATTTGCAAGAATTGCCGGACACAATAATGTTCATGACCTGAATCTAAATGACATAAGAACAATTAATTCAGAAATATCCGACTATACTGACATTGAACATGTTTGAAAATAGCCTCCTGAATTAAAATAGAAAATTGCTATAATTATAAATATTAATAGCAACAAATATTAATAAGGAAATTAAATTAGGAGGAAATTTAATGAATATAAACATTGAAAATTATTATGTAGCTAGAAAAGACATTTTTGAAAGATTCCAAGAATCTAGTACAGCAACAAAAGTAGTCTTTTCATTTATAATGGCTTGTATTACTGGTTTAATGGCACAAATCATTATTCCTCTCCCATGGACTCCAGTACCAATTACAGCCCAAACATTTGCGGTACTTTGTTCTGGATTATTCCTTGGTAAAAAATATGGATGTTTAAGCCAAATAATTTATATTGTTTTAGGAATTGCATTCGTCCCATGGTTTGGAGGAATGACTGGTGGATTAGACGTTGTACTTGGATCTACTGGTGGATATCTTGTTGGATTTATAATTGCATCATACTTTATAGGATATATTACTGAAAATTATGCTAAAGCACGTAATTTTACCCGTATGTTTGCAGTTATTGGTGTAGCTAACTTTGCATTAATTTATATTCCAGGTCTTTTAGGATTAGCATTATGGTCCTATTTAACCCAGGGTACTGTTTTAGGAATTGCAGATTTATTATTAATGGGTCTTGTTCCATTTATATTTGGAGACCTTGTTAAAATTGCTGCTGTTTCTGGATTATCAAAAGTTTGCTTACCAAAAGAATAATAGGTTAATTTTTAACCTTTTTACTATTTTTTTAAAGATTGCTATGAAAATTAAATTAAGAGGCCATCATTTGTTATGTCTTCAGGGTTTTCAGGGATATGGGTATAGCAAAAACTTTGTTTTAAATATGACTCATATTAATGAATTAAGAAAAAATAATGACTGTACGATCACATTAACAAATGAACATGATGATATTTGTTCCTCATGTCCAAATTTAAAGAACAATTTATGTGAAAATGAAAAACAGAATGAAATTATTGTAAAAATGGATGAAGAAGTCCTATCACAATTAAATTCTGATATAGAATATAATTCCATAGATTTATTCAATGAAGTTTCATCAAAATTCAATTCATTGAAAAGTGTTGAAAATGTTTGTAATGGCTGTAAATGGGTAAATAAATGCTTATTTTACAAAAAATTAAAATAAAACGATACATTTAAATACTACTTAAAATATATATTAAAATGTTGTTATATAGCAACATAGTCCCGTAGGGTAGTGGTAATCCTTCTAGGCTTTGGACGGTTCGACTCCGCTCGGGACTATTTAATTAACTTTTTTTATGAGATTTTTTATGGAAAAGCTATTACTTATTGGAATTAATACAAGAAGTATGCTTAAAAGTGCATTAAAATTAGATTATGAAGTTTTTTCAACAAGTTATTTTTCAACATCAGATACGCCTGCAATTAAAAATCAGAAAATAATTCTAGAAGAAAAAGATAATGAAAGTTCAGGTGTTTTTGAAGACAATTTTGATGGTGCAAGTATTTTAGATATTTCCAGAGATTACATTGATGAAGTTGACTATATAATACCGATTTCAGGAATTTCACCAAACGACTTTACAAAAAAAGACCGGGAAAAGATTCTTGGAAATAAAAATACTTCAAATATTGAAAATAAATTCAAATTTTATAAAAAGATCAAGGATGAATTTAAAGTTCCTGAGACTTTTTTAATAAAAGATGTAGATGAAGCGATTGAAATTAGTGAAAATAAATCTGATGTTAAATATATTGTAAAACCCCTTAAAGGATCTGGTGGTTACAACATAAATCTTTTAAATGATGATAGTTATATTCAATTAAATGATGGTGAAAAATTTATCCTCCAAGAATATGTTGAGGGAATCAATTTAAGTTCATCAGTACTTGGAAGTGACAACTATAAAAAAACCATAATGAACTCCAGACTACTGACAGAACATGATTTTAAAAAGAACAACAGTTACATATATATTGGAAATATCTTACCTTTAACAAAAGAAAGCATCTTAACAGAAATAAAAGATATTGACAAAATTAACAATGAAATGATTGAAACATCACAAAACCTTGCATACACATTTGATTTAATCGGGTCTAACGGTGTTGACTATATATTAAACGAAAATGGATTATATGTAATAGAAATAAATCCCAGAATACAGGGAACATTTGAATGCATAGAAAAATCACTTCAGATAAACATGCTGGATGCCCACATCAAAAGCTGTTTAAATGAAAATGTAGATATTCCAAAAGCAAAGTATTATGCATACAAAAAAATTATTTACTCACCATGCAGGAATAAATATTCGAAAATAGATTTGGATAACATTTACGATTTACCTCATTTAGGTACAATAACTGAAAAATCAGAACCATTGCTTACAATAATAGACAAAAATAGTAATTTTGATAAATTATATAAAAAAGTTGAAAATAGTGCCAAAATCGTAAATAACGAAACTAAAAAATACCAACAAGATGCAATATAAAGAATATGAATCCTATTGTAATTAAAAAAGTAGTAGCAATCATCGCATAAGTCATCCAGACAAATAATTTTGCTTTATTATCAGGATCATTCATAAATTGATCTATTGGATTTCTCTTCATTTAATACACCAATATTGTAAAATATTAAAAAAAATAAATAAAAAATGATTAGAATAAGAAGTAATCTTATTCTGCGGCCTCTTTAGCGGCTTGTGCCTTCTCATTTTTTTCAATAGTAGACCTAATCATTTTCAAACGAACAAAGTTTTCCCTTTCCATTTCTTGGAGTCTCATATCAATATACTTTTCAGTATTTTCGAATCTTGGAATCATAATATGTTCTAAAGCATTTACCCTACGTTTAGTTGATTCAATTTCCTCAGCTAATAAGAAAATTGTTTTTTCAACTTCACCAAGTTCAATTAAATACTTAAGAGATTCCTCGAATTTTTTTGCAGCTTCATCTAATTGAATGGTTGTATCTGAAAAACCGTAACCCCTATCAATAATGGATCTTTCTTCCATTTTAATATTAGTTACAGGTACATTTACACCCATAACACTTCTTGAAGAAATGTCAACATCTATAGATTCTTTAACAGATAAAGATGCTTTCTTTACAGCTAAATCACCCATCGCAATTTGAGCTTCAATTAATGCATCATTAGCTTCTTGTAAACTTTTTTCTGCATTTTCACGAATACCTTTAACACGATCCAAGATATCAAAAAATTCTTTGATTAAAGCATCTCTTTTTTCTTTGAGTAAACCATGCCCTTTAACTGCAAGTTTAGTCCTGTTTTTAAGAGATAATAACTCCATCCTTGTTGGATTAATTCCATCAATAATATCTTGTGCCATTTAATCACCTGTTTTAAACAAATGAATTTAATCTTTTGGAAGGTATTGTTCGACAAATTCTTCTTTAACCCTTTTGAGTTCTGTTTTAGGTAAGATTTTAAGTAAATCCCAACCGAGGTCTAAAGTTTCAAAGATAGTTCTGTCTTCATCTTTAGTTTGAGTAATGAATCTATCTTCAAATGCTTGAGCAAACTCTAAGAATTTTTGATCTCTTTCTGTAAGTGCTTCTTCCCCTACTACTGCAACCAAGTCTCTTAATTCACGACCTTCTGCATAAGCAGAATAAAGTTGGTCAGACACTCCACTGTGGTCATCACGAGTTTTGTCTCCACCGATACCACCACTCATCAAACGAGAAAGTGATGGAAGTACGTCTACAGGAGGATAAATACCTTTCCTGGAGATTTCCCTACTTAATACGATTTGTCCTTCAGTAATATATCCAGTTAAATCAGGAATTGGGTGAGTAATATCGTCTTGAGGCATAACTAAGATAGGCATTTGAGTAATTGAACCTTCTTTACCATCAATACGACCTGCTCTTTCATAGATACCTGCAAGGTCAGTGTACATGTAACCAGGGTAACCTCTTCTTCCAGGTACTTCTTCTCTTGCTGCGGAAATTTCCCTTAAAGCTTCACAGTAGTTAGTCATATCTGTTAAGATAACTAATACTTGCATACCTAAAGTAAATGCATAATATTCAGCAGTAGTTAAAGCCATTTTTGGAGTTAAGATTCTTTCAATAGCAGGGTCGTCTGCTAAGTTCATGAATACTGTTAATTTTTCTAAAGCTCCAGTACGTTCGAAATCT
>ONIK01000089.1 GCA_900317865.1 uncultured Methanobrevibacter sp.
CTTTTTTACCAATTTCATTAAATACCGCATCCTCAGTACTTGAAATAATGTTTACTGGTTTGGTTATGTTTACTTTATAAGCCTCACCAGTGAAAGTACCTTGGAAGTCCAAAGTAGATCCTGCACTGACATTGTCATTCAACTCACCATCAGCAGTGAAATAGTTGCCGAATGTCTGGTTTGTAATAACAAATGTGTCTGCAGCACCTAGGCTTTCATCAATTCCTTGAGAAAGACCAATTTCAGAGACTGATGCATCACTTGCAACAATATCTGAAGTATTATCTGCTGCACTTACTGTATTAACAGCCAAAATTGCCATTAACACAATAAATAAGCATAAAATTTTTTTATTCGATTTCATGATATCACATCAAATTAGTAAAGTATAATTTAATCAATGTAAAATATTCTTTACGACATATATATTTGTTCAAAGAACTATATAAAAATTTTGAAAAATCTAAAAATTTAGGAAAAAAACACCTCAAATATAATTGAATATATAATCAAATATAACATTAAATAAAATAGGCAAAGTTATTATTCATCACATCACATAACAAATTATATGATTAATTAAAGTTAGAGATATTTCTAATATCAGTCCATGATTTTCAAATCAGTGATTAAATGAAACCTAAAACCATTAAATTAAAATTGGATAATATTTACAACTTAAATAATAATTCAGATTCCTCCACAGAAAATATTGAAAATAATTATTTATCTTCACAGGAGTTTGAAAATGATACTGATTACTGGAAAAATTATCTTTCAGAATACTGATTACTGGAAAAATTATCTTTCAGACATTGGAAATTATGTCAGATTTCACAATATCAAATCAGATGTTTACAAAAGCATAAAAATTCCATTTAAAAATGAAAGATATATTGATTTTTTAAAAAAGCATTCCGTTTCCAGATTTGAGTTTATAGCTGCAATTCTTTCACTATATTTATCCAGAATCGACAGAACAGAAGGATGTCTCTTAAAAACAATGGTTTCAGATGATTTATCATATAAGAACACAATATTAAAAATCAAATATTTTAAAGACAGCACATTTACTGATTATTTAAATGAAAGATGTTCTGATTGATGCGGTTAAACATACTAAAGTCGACATCACCAATTATGTTGAAGACATATTATCCTATTATTCCATTTATGACTTTAGTGATATGGGAAATATCAGCATTTTAACCGGTAGAGATTCTGCCCTAACATTGAACATCTACTCCGATTCACTGGAGCTGATTTATAATTGCGATTTGTTTTCAGACATTTACATGAAACATATGGCAGCCAATATTGAATCTTTAATAGCTGCTGAGGTAAATGATTCCAGCCAACCTATAAACCGGATAAATATTCTTTCAGGTGATGAGATTGCATTACTTTCCAAGTTCAGCAAAGGAAAAACCGTTGAAGTTGATGAAGATAAAACACTATCAAAAGCATTTCGTGAACATGCAACAGCAAATCCCGAATCACTTGCAATTGATGACGGAATTAACCGAGTAACTTATGGCGAACTGGAACACACAAGCAATTCCATTGCTCATGATTTACAAAATAATTACAATATCTCTTTAGGAAGTCATGTTGGCTTGATGCTTCCCCGCAACTATCATTTTCCGGAACTGGTTTTGGCATTAAATAAACTTGGAGCCTGTTTTATCCCAATTGACAATTCATACCCAGATAAACGTATTGAACACATGTTAGGCATTAGTGAAACTGAATGCATCATTACAACTAAAGAACTTGCCAAATCACATGATTTTAAAATAAGTACAATTTGCATAGAGGATTTAAACGATGACCTGGATGTTAAACTGGATATTGCAGGTAATGGTGATGATTTGTTTGCAATATTTTTTACTTCAGGAACATCCGGCCTTCCCAAAGGAGTAATGATTTCAAACAGACAGATGACTATGGCTTCCTTTTCCTTTAAACATATTTTTAATTTGTCATATGGCGATGTTTTAGGATGTTATCTCAGTTTCAGTTTCGTTGCATCAGTCGTAATCTATGCTTCATTAATATTAGGATGCGGTTCAAGAATATTCAACGAAAAAGAGCAAAAAGACAGCTTGTTGCTTATTAAAGAACTTAAAGAAAATCATATCAACAGTTTAATCCTGCCTCCAAGCCTTGGTATTCCCATCATTGAAAATGAAGATTTGAAACTGGACTATCTTGTTTTGGCAGGTGCCAAATTAAGCGAATTAATCGAAAAGGAAAAACACACAAAAATAGTTAATTTTTATGGAACAACAGAAATCATATTCGCCACTAGAAAAATTTATGATTTGAATGATATTGAAAGCAATTATGTGCCTATAGGCAGACCAATTACAAATACATGGGTTTACATTTTAGATAAAGATGGAAATCAGATGCCATTAAGTGTTCCGGGAGAAATTTGTGTTTCAAGCAAACAGATAAGTCCGGGATATTACAATAATCCGGAACTGACAAACAATGTCTTTGTTGATAACCCTCACTGCACATGCAAATCCAATGAAAGAATGTATCGAACGGGAGATATTGGATTTTATAATTTTAATGGTGAAATCGAAATTATCGGACGTGAAGACGATCAGTTATCAGTTAAAGGATTCCGTATTGAATCTGATGAAATTTTAAGCATAATGAAACAATACCCTGAAATTTCTGACATTTATCTTGATGTTGGTTATGATAATCTTATAGCATACTACACAGTTAACAAAGAATTTGATATTGATAGAGTTAAAGAGAAACTGAAAGATGAATTGCCTCAGTATATGCTACCTTCACTTTTTGTTGAACTGAAAGAAATCCCATTAAATCCCAATGGTAAAATAGATAAATTTTCACTTAAGGAAAATAATGTTGAAACCAATATCGGCGATGATGTGCTGAATACTGTGGTAAATTCCATTAAAGAAGTTTTACACAGAGATTCTGTTTTAATAGATGATGATTTAGTGGCATTGGGAGGAACTTCATTATCAGCAATGAACATGCAGATCCTATTGAAAGAAAGACTGGGCGTTGATATATATTCCCGCGACATAATGGAGCTTAAAACACCAGTAAACATTACCAACCACATCAAATATAATCTTGATGTTTACTCATCAGTTGACGTCAATTACAGCTTTGAGGATTTTTGTCCGTTATCTGAGTCCCAGCTGAATGTATATCTGGATGAAATGGTTAACGACATGGGCAGCGCCTATAACAATCCATTCATGATAGAATTCAATAAGCATTATTCAAGTGATGAAATTAGAAAAGCAATTGATAAATTATTGGATGCCTATCCTGTTTTATCTGCACGTGTAATACATGACAATGAAGTCTTATCATTTGCTTTTAATGCAAAACCACAGATTACAAATGGATTAAAAAATGATATTGCATCTTTTGTTCAGCCATTTGAACTGGAAAAATCCTTATCCAGATTCCTTATAGTGGAAAATAATGAATCAACTAATCTGTGTGCCGATTTCCACCATTTAATCGTTGATGGAAGCTCTGCAAACATCATATTCAATAGCTTAATATCAATTCTGGAAGGCAGAGACGTTGACTTTATTGACAACGGAGTTTTAAGACAGATTTCATTTGAAGAACATATTGATTCCAAATATATGGAAAATGCACGTGAATTCTTTGATTTGATGTTGAGTGATGCTGATGAAACATATGAACTATTGCCATGCGTGAAAACTGATGATGAGAATGATTTCAAGTATAGTGAGACTTTCAACATTGATAATGACAAACTGAACTCTTTTATCAATAATCATTCCATTACTCCAAACCAGTTTTTCTCAAGCATTTTTGCCTATACTTTATCAAGATTTACTGCTTCTTCCAAAGTTTTATTCAATCTTATTGATGACGGCAGAGGACATATTGATTTATCCAAGTCTGCAGGAATGTTTGTTCGAACATTACCACTACTTATCGACTGTAAAAATCAAAAAATCGATTCTTTTTTAAATAATTCAAGCACACTGATAAATTCAGTCATGAATTATGATTTCTATCCTTTCCGCATTCTTGCCAGTGAATATGATTTGAACTCAGACATTTTATTCCAATATTCCCACAACCTTTTTTACAGTTTAATAAATGAAGATGAACAGAATTATAAAGTCAGTGAGTTAAGGCATGACGTGATTGGAGATTTGTCATTTTATATTTTCAACGTGAAAAAGGACAAACTGGGAATCCGGATTTTATACTCTGAAAAATTCTCCAGGGACTTCATCGAACATTTTGCACAATCATACAAACTGATTTTAAAAGAGATTATGGATGCAGAAGTTTTATCAGACATTAATTACACTTTAAAATCCGATTTAGATATTTTAAATAGCTATAATCAGACACAAAATGATTTAAATTACAATGATGTTCTGGATGCATTCAACGACAATCTGGTTAAATATCCGGACAATAAACTTGTATCCTTCAAAGACAGGTCATATTCATACAGTGAAGGAGCATTTATTGCAGATAAACTGGCCAAAAGATTAATCGAATCAAGAATTAATTTACAGGATTCTGTTTCTTTTCTGGTTGAGCGTTCTGAATTATATATGTTATGTACATTGGGAATTTTATCTGCAGGATGTGTTTATGTTCCTTTAGATGACACATTACCTGATGAACGCATTAAATTCATGTTAAATGACAGCGATTCCCGCATTGTTATTGTCAGTGATGAGACTTACGAACGTGCACAGAATTTAACAGATGAACATACAGTTCTTTTAAATATTTCAGAGATTATTAAAGAAGATATTGGAACTTTATCAAAATTACCTGTTGTTTATGGTGATTTGGCATGTATATTGTATACAAGCGGTACTACCGGCATTCCCAAAGGTGTAAAAATTAGAAGAAAGGGAATCAACAACTTTGTTGACTATTACGTTAATGAATACAATATGCATAATGATTCGACATTCGGACTATTTTCTTCCATAGGTTTTGATGTAGGTGCAATAAGAGGTATTTGTGCACCGATATACGGGGGATCCTCTTTGGATATCATTCCAAATGAAATCAGACTGAATATGGATAAAATAAATAAACATTTCATCAATAGGAAAGTTACCCATACAACACTGCCTACCCAGGTTGCAAGAATGTTTATCGATGAAATTGAAAGCACTTCATTAAAAGTTTTAAATACGGGTGGGGAAAAACTGGGCGATATTGATTATGCCACAGATTATTCATTTATTGATTCTTATGGACCGACAGAATGCAGTGTAGCGGTTTATGACATTGAAGTGAAAGATAAAATAGATTCATCATCCATAGGCCATTTATTCACCAATACTAAAGGATATATTTTGGATGATGAAAACAGACGTGTGCCGATTGGTGCTGTCGGAGAATTATGCATTGCAGGCAATCAAATAGCTGACGGATATCTGAATCGTGGAAAGGAAACAGATGACTCATTTGTGAAAAACCCATTCGACACCAATGAAGAATACAATGTAATGTATCGCACAGGAGATCTGGTGAGAGTACTTCCTGACGCTACTCTCGGCATTGTCGGACGTCGAGACGGACAGGTTAAAATACGTGGAAATCGTGTAGAGCTATCGGAAGTCGAGGAAATAATTCTTGAAATGGACAAAATCAAGGAAGTAACTGTTCAGACAATCAATAATGATGGAAACAATGAACTGGTAGCATATATCGTTTCTAAAGACGGACATGATTACACAGATGAAATTCGAAGCCATGTTGGTGAAAATAAGCCGGATTATATGGTGCCTTCATTTGTCGTTGAATTGGAGGAGATTCCTTTAACGGTTAACGGCAAAGTTGACAAACGTGCTTTACCTGAAGTTGACAGGACCAGCCTGCATGAAGAATACGTTGCTCCAAGGAATAAAAAAGAAAGAGACATTGTAAACGCCTTTGAAAACATATTTAACAGAGAAAAAATCAGCATTTATGATGATTTTATTCGTTTGGGAGGAGATTCCTTAATTGCCATTAAGCTCTTGTCTTATCTTGAAGAGTATGATGTTACTACCTCAGAAATATTTAATTTACGTACCCCTGCAGCTATTGCAGACAACATTAAGGATATTTCTATGGATTTGGACATTTATTCATTGGATGAAGGATGTCCTTTGAATTCAGATCAGGCCAATCTCTTTGCAGACAGCATAATCAATGACAATTTTGATTTTTATCAGATCCCAAATTATATAAGGATTCCTAAAAAATACGGCCTTGAAAAGATACTTGAAGCACTGGATAAAATGTTCGAATTGCATCCGATTTTAAATATGCATTTAAGTGAATATTATGGAATAAGAGAGAAAAAAAGTCTGCATACAAGAATTCAAGATAATATCAATGTAATTAAAGAATTGGGAAACTCCAACAGTGAAAAGAATGGAAAGGATGAAATTCTAAAAATACTTCGAAATAAAGGATGGAACATCAAGAGCATTATTGAAATGATTCCTATTGTGCTGAGACTATTCAAAGGCGAATATCCATACATGGTAAAAGGATCAAAACCCCCAATTTCCATTGAACACGACTATAATGAAGATATAGTTAAAAATTTCCTTGATGAACCTCTTGATTTATATAACTATTTATCCAGATTTAAAATTGTTGAAACGGATGATTCTTATATGCTGATGGCCAAATTCCACCATATTATTTTTGACGGAATATCATCAAATGTATTTAAACATGATTTTCAGGTTCTGCTTGACGGCGGAAAAGTCAAAACGGATGAATCATTTTTAAGAACGGCTGCATTTACCCATCAGGTAAAAAATACAGACCAATACAGCGAAGCTGTTGACTTCTATAATTCCATGTTCAGTGCCCTTGGTGATGTAAAGGGCTTAATTAAAGATAATTCTTCAGAAGGATTTAGCATAAACACATTTGATTTTAAATTAAACAAAGATGCCCTTAAATCATTTTTAGACAAAACAGGACTAAGTGAAAATGCACTATTCACCAGCGTTTTTGCATACACATTATCCAGATTTTCCGCAAGCGATACAGTTTCATTTTCCATGATCGATAATGGACGAGACAGATTTAATGATTATGATTCCATAGGACTATATGCTGGCGTTGTGCCTTTATTGATAAACTGCAAAGACCAGAGCATCTCTTCATACGTCCAGTATTCATCCAACATTGTTTATAATGCGTTGAAGTACAATTATTATCCAATCTTTCTGATTTCGACGAAATATGGATTTGATGTTGATATAATATTCCAGTATGTGCCTGAATGGATCAGCTATGACGTAGTTGACGATGAAAGTATTGGACTTTTCTCTTCAGAAGGTACGGGCGACATTATCAATGATTTGCTGGGAAGCACAGATAATCTGATTGCCGAATTTATTGTCCAGATGTTTCAAAAAGGTGAAGATTATAGCTTAATGTTTGTGTATTCAAATGATCATTCTTATAAAATGGTTAAAGATTTTGCAGACACATATAATCTGGTTTTATCAAAATAGATATGTAAAATGGCAATTTAATATTTAATTAAATAATATCACACAAAAAGAAATTTAGAACTATTAAATGAGTATTCAACCAAATAATGCTTCAAAAAATAGACGGATTAAAAAAACTAAATCAATAGCTAACATTTGACAGTACCGGAAAAAACAATATATTTATATACTATGAATTCAAATGTAATTATATATTTTAATAAGCCTCAATACAAGAGTCCTAAAAAATTAATAAGCCTCAATACAAGAGTCCTAAAAAATTAATAAGCCTCAATACAAGAGTCCTAAAAAATTACCTAAAAAATTAATAAGCCTCAATACAAGAGTCCTAAAAAATTAATAAGCCTCAATACAAGAGTCCTAAAAAATTAATAAGCCTCAATTAATGAGTAACTTTTTTTCACTTTTTTAATATTATTTTAAAACAAGATTATTAATTTTCCTTGGATAATTCTTCATTCAACTTATTATTAATGTAGTAATTGGCATACAGGTAACAGAATATGGTGGATGAACTTTTACCAACAAAAATTCCTATCCAAACTCCAATCAATCCCCAATTCATTATGAACCCGAAGAAATATGTAAAAAACAATACTAGTACGAATTCACGGGTAAATGTCCATATGAAACTGTAAAATCCTTTAGATAAACCTTGGAAAACAAATGTTGAGGGTAATCCTATTCCTAAAAACGGAAGTGAAAGGATAATGATTCTGAGAAATAAAGATATTTTTGGAATTAAACCAGCTGAACCAGAAGTGAATAAGTAAACTAATGATAGTTGTGGAGCAAACACTAATACTATCAACATGCCCACTAATCCAAAACAAAATGTAATTTTACAGACATATTTAAAAGATTTTTTTATATTATTAAGGTTTTTAGCACCGAATGAATTTGAAACAACAATAACAAGAGCAGAACATAGTGAACTAATAGGAATTAATAAAATTTGATATAATCTGTAACCTAATGTGTGTATAGCCACCGCCTGATCGTCTCCTGCGAGTTGCGTGAAATAAATTAAGATTGATGCGGCAACGACAATTAAAAAGATTTCAACTGCTGCTGGAACTCCCACATCCAATATGCGTTTGATAATGTGGGTGTCCAATTTGAATTTATAATCATCATAATCTAGATAAATTGTTTTTTTAATAAATAACCAGTAACCAAGTATTATCACACCCAATAGGGATGTTAAAACAGATGAAATGGCGGCGCCCGCAACTCCGAGATTAAAAACATAAATAAATACAGGATCAAGTAATGCATTAAGTATAAAACCAATGCCTAATGCATATAATGGTTTTTTAGTTTCCCCACAAGCACGGTACATTCCAAAAACACCTGCCGAGAAGATAAAAGAAAATGAGCATCCAAATAGCGGTATTCCGTAATTTAATCCTTCCCTTACTGCTTCTTCAGTAAGGTCATAAGAAATTAATAGAGGTTTAAGAACAACAAGAAATATGATGGTCATTATTACTGTCAAAACAAAAAATATAAAAACCGCATTTTTCACGCCCAAAATTGTATTTTTTCTATCTTTGGCACCTATATAATAACCAATAGTGCTAGTTGTACCCATTCCGATCCCTCCAGATATTCCAGTCAGTATTGAAAATAAGGGTATGAGAGTTCCAACAGCAACTATTGCTGCTTCGCTAATGCCTGAAATCCAAATACTATCCACCACATTATACATTGTTATTATGACATTTAAGATAAGTATTGGTATTGCTAACTCTTTAATAGCTTTTTTTGGATTTTTTTCTATTAATTCGGAATTTTTGTTTGACATAATTTTACCTTAAACCTATTTTATATTTTTTAATATAATAAAATTGTGTATAATCCAATTATAGTTAAAAATTAATCACGATTCATTTGTTTTCACTTTTCAAAGTATTAAATACTATTTAATCAAATAAAACGAGATATAACATATCATTTTAATAAATAAAAAATAATAAACATGATTTAATACAAATAAACTAACTACATTTAGTAATATTAAAATTAAGAACAAAAATTAAAAATCAACTTGACGACATTGGAAAGTTTGTTAAACCTACCGGAAATATTTATATATATTTGCCTCCATAATTTATTGAACTACCTCGACTTTGGAGAAGTCTAGGATTCTTACTTCACGGACTGATACTCACCCACGAGAGTAGAATTACCGTGCTATCTCCCCTGCTCTAGAGGTTCATTGTTTCATTGATTAAATCAGCTAATCCTTGTTTTAGAATGTTTTTACATCGCAATCATGTATTTTTGATTATTGTGGGCATTTCCATTCTGTTTCATATTTTAGGTCTTTGTTGTAGTATCCGCAGTTGCTGCATATTTTGCTTGATGGGTACCATCTGCTGATTTGTCTTAATGTTTTTCCGTAGATTTCGGCTTTGTATTTGAGCATTTTAACAAATTTTTTCCATGCGATTTTTTGTAATTTTGGACTGTGGTTGGGGTTTTGAAACATTCCTTTTATGTTTAGGTCTTCGAGTATTATTATGGCGTATTTTTTAACGATTTGTGTGGTTATTTTTTGGTAGTAGTCATTTATTTTGTTCTTTTTTTGGTCTATCCATTTCCAGTAGGTTTTTAGTGTTTTTTTGTAGCGGTTGCTGTTGTATTTTTTTCGGGACAGTCTTTTTTGGTATTTTTTAATCATGTTTTCCTCGTAGCTAACGTCTAAATTGGCTATTTTTAGTCCGTTGTCGAGTGTTGCTAGTGTTCTCATACATAAATCGATTCCCACGAATTCGTTTGTTTTAGGAAATTCTGGTATTTCGGTTTCGATGTTAAATATAACATAATATTTTCCATTTTCTATTTTAATTGTCACATTATTGATTTTAACATTTTTTTAATTTTTCATGATATTTTTTACTTGTTCTGTAATATATTTCTCCTAATTTTGGTAAAATAATTGTATGAGGTTTGATTTTTATATTGTCATTGTTTTGTATTCTGAATGCTTTTTTATCATATTTTTTGGATTTAAATCTTGGATAACTCCCTTCACCATTGAAAAATTTATTATAATCATGTATAAGATCCCTATAAACTTATTGGAGGCTTGATGATTCGCTTAAGTATAAAAAAGCATGTTCTTTTTTGAGCATAGTTAACATGGCGTTAAAAGTAATCATGTTGTACTTCAGCTTATTGTAACCATGGAGTTTAAATAATTTATAGGTATTTTGATAGTCTTCTAAGAGCTTATTCCATGTAAACTGGAATTACCTATATTCTGATTAATTTTAATCACCATATCCTCATCCGGATACAATATAATCTTCAAACCCTGATTAACACATTTCATAAAAAACACTTTAACTCCATTAGAGACAATTTTAATATCATATAAACTAATTTAAATAATATAAATAATATATAAAGAAATAGCAAGAGCATTTGAAGACTAATACTCTTCAGATGCCTTTTTGTGAAATTCATCCCCAACCTTAAGAGGTTGGAGTATTCTTTCACCATTAAGATAAAAATTTTTTATTTTAAATTAATGGAGGATTATTTTATGAGATGTAATGTGACTTTACAAAATCAAAGTGGCGAAGTTTTATTTCCATTCAATTATAATCATATGCTTACAAGTGTGATTTATAATAATCTTTTGGTTGCAGGTATTGATTTGGATTTTCATGATTCAAAGGATTTTAAATTTTTTACATTTTCCAACATTATCTTTTCAAAATTTGAAGTAACAAAAAATGGGATAAATTCCATTGACGGAACAATAAATTTCCAGATATCCAGCCCGGATTCAAAATTACTTAGAAAAATAATTGATGGATTCATAAAAAATAATCAGATTACCATTAATGGAAATGACTTTACAATGACAAATATTGTCATGTTAAAAGAACCTAAATTTACCAATAAGATGGAATTCAGGACAATGTCACCAATCGTTGTCAATTCACACAAAGAAATCAACGGTGAAGTAAGAAAATGGGATTTATCCCCTGATGATGAAAACTTTTTCCATTTTATTGAAAGGAATTTAATCAAAAAATATAATCAATTCTTCAATGAAGAATTATCAGAGGATTCCATTAAAGTTTCCTCAAATATGAAGAATATCAAAAAGAAACGAGTCATGGTGAAAAAAAACAGATTACAGCAGCATTATGTCTGTTATATGATGGACATTACTCTTGAAGGCGATCCTAAAGTAATCAAATTCGCTTATGACTGTGGTCTTTCAAACAAAAATAGTATTGGTTTTGGAATGATTAAAGTCATCAAAAATAAAAAATAATGCGCATATCTTAAAAATGTGATATAATGGTTCCTAATGAAATTAACACTGTTTTAAAACCAATAAATGATATAGATATTCGTTTTGCTTTAGCCAATCCTAATGAATATAATCTGGCAATGCAAACATTAGGTTATCATCTTTTATACCAAATGTTAAATGAGCGAAACGACTGCTTTTGTGAAAGAATTATATTTCCGGATGTTGAAAGTATTGAAACTAACACCAATTTAAGGGAATTTGATATAATAAGTTTTTCCATATATCATACGTTCAATTATTTTAACCTTGTTGCTATGCTAAAAAAAGCGAAGGTTCCGATTTTAAGGCATGACCGGACAAATGCTGATCCATTAATTATTGCGGGAGGCCCTATGATATCTGCAAACCCCATGCCAATCAGTGATTTTATTGATATTTTTTTCATTGGCGATGGTGAGTACATATTGAATGATTTTCTGGATTTATATAAGAAATTTGAAAATCCAAGAGAGCATTTGGAGGAATTTGCTAAAATTAGGGGTCTGTATATTCCTAAATTAAATAATAGAACTAATATTGCTCTTGTTGAGGATATGGATAAAAAATACCATACTACAAAACCGATTATAATAGGTGAT
>ONIK01000095.1 GCA_900317865.1 uncultured Methanobrevibacter sp.
TTTTTTGATTTTTGTTTGATATAATGTGAACAATTCATGTTTAAAATTATTACAATTATCCATTACTTTTGAGAATTTATCCCCATATTCGTATAGAATTATCTTAATGCTCCAATCGGAATTACCATTACCCCATCTTTTCGAACTTTTGCAATTGGATCACCAGTTATAACCGCTAAAAAGTTAGGTTCCGGAATATGTGTATTTCCCTCAGCAATTTTTTGTTTAATCAACTTATCCATTTTTAATAAAGTTTGAGCACCCTCATCAATTCTTTTATCCCCTAATTTAAACTCAATTAATCCATAGCGCCCATCAGCAATTTGCAAAACACAATCCACTTCCAAAGTACCATCATTATAATACAATACTTTTCCACCCAATGGTGAGGAATATACTTTTAAATCTCTTATGCACAGAGTCTCAAAAATGAATCCAAAAGTTTCCAAATCATAAATCAACATTTCAGGAGTTACATTAAGACCTGCAACTGCAATTGATGGATCTATAAATTCCTTTTTTTCTGTTTTTCTTATTTTTTGCTTTGAACGAATATTTGGAGCCCATGCTGAAACATTATCAATAACAAACAGATTTTTTAAAACCGTAATATATGAATAAAAGGTAGGCTCAGAAATTTTACCATAATTCTCTTCAATATCTGCTATTATTTTTGTATTACTAACCAATGTTGAAATGTTGCGTGAATAAGACCTGAGAATTGCTTCAAATAATTTTGAATCACGTTTAACACAATCAATATTATAAGTGTCATCACGACATATGTTATCAAAATAAGAAGAAGCTACGATTAATTGTTTTTGTTTGTCTTCAATATTCAGTGTTTCAGGCCAACCGCCACGAGAAGCCAAAAAAGTTAAATCACGTAACGATAAATCTGAAGTAATTCCATTAATTTTAACATCTTTATCATTAAATAAATCAACCAATGAAATTTTACCATTGGAATCCCCACTTTCATATAAACTCATCGGCCTCATCATCAACCTATGAATCCTTCCAACTCCCTTATGATTTATTTTAGAATTATCAACAATTGTAGAACCTGTTAAAATATACAAACCATAACCGTCTGTTTTATCAACGGAATACCTTACTGCATCCCACAATTCGGGAGCCATCTGCCATTCATCAATCAATAATGGTTTTTCCCCATCCAATAACAGCAATGGATCCACATCCGCCAGTTCAATATATGATTTACCTAATGTAGGATGTTGCAATTCAATTATGGTTTTGGCAAATTGAGTGGCCGTTGTTGTTTTACCACACCATTTTGGCCCAACTATTAAAACAGCCCCCATACATTCAAGTATATCCGTTAATTCTTCATCAACATACCTTTTAATATATTCCATATTACCACCAATTAAGTGATTATACTAATTTTATTTAAGTAATTATAATATTTATATTTAAGTGATTATACTAATTTTATTTAAGTGATTATAGTATTTATATTTAAGTAATTTGCATATTCCCATATAAAAAAGCATACAATCAATCCAGTAGTTAACATAATTTTTTAAATAAAATTTATTTAAAGCTTGTTGAAGCCCGATTGTAAAATTGCAGTGAAAAAAACATAATATATAAAGTTTTTGTTAAAAATAGATTTAAATTAACTTTTGTTGCATATCAATATAGCTTGGCTCATTGACTTCATTTACAACATCACTCTCTTTAACCTCACCAATCAGCAATGGCGAATCAGGATTATGCAACTTTTGGTTCCTTTTGACCAGCTTCATATTACTGTTGGCGTAACACACTTTAAATTATCTACTACATTTAGTGAAATTAGTTCGATACAAAAGGAATAAAAAATAATTAAAAGTAGAAGAATTATCTACTACTTTTTGGTTAAATTTGTTTCATAGTTTATGAAGAAATATTACTTGTCAAATTGACAGTCCCATAAAAAATTTTTTATAAAAAGTTAAATAGAGTATTAATATAAATAAAACTTTTAAAAATTCAATCAAGTTTATTAACAAATATTTTATAAATATGTGCTATTATCAAAGAAATAAACATTTTACTTGATTTTGGGAGGGAATTTTTATGATAAAATTCAAATATTTTTCTAAAAAATCGATAATTTTAATTTTATGTCTGGCGATATTGTGCAGTATGCAGGCCTGTTCAGCATGTACGGCAGTATATGTAGGTTCAGATGCTAGTGATGACGGTTCAGTAATTGTTGCAAGATCAAATGACTATCCTGCCGTTTGGGCAAATCATATTGAGGTAACTCCTGCTGTAGAAAATCAGCCGGGTCGAGTCATGCCTGTAACTGAGTATGGATCAGTAAAAACGGAAATCCCTGCAAATACTTACCAATACACTTCAACACCATATATGGATAGTACAGTAGCGGCTACGGGTTATTCTCATGATGCGGCTGCTGCTACTAATGAAAAAGGAGTAGCCATGACCATGTCTGTTACAGCATATGCAAACAGTGCCGCTTTGAGAGCAGATCCGTTAATATCTGGTGGAATTTGTGAAGATGCTGCAGTAGACCTTGTGATTTGTCAGAGTGGAACTGCCAGGGAAGGTGTTAATGTTCTTTGTGGAATCATTGACAGGTATGGAAGCAGTGAATCCAATATTGCTTTTATTGTCGACCAGAATGAAGCATGGTATATAGAGATGTATACCGGACATCAGTATGCTGCGGTGAAATTGCCAAGGGACAAAGTGGCAGTTTTCGGTAATGAATTTTCTTTAGAGTACTTATCCGACTATGAAGACCATATTATATCTAAAGGATTATTTAGTCTTGCAGAACAAAGGGGTTTTGCTGTACATGGTAAGAATAATGAAATTAATCTCTTTCATACATATTCCGGAAATCAGATGACTACAGATTATTCCCACAGGAGAACCTGGATTGGACACCACATTTTAGCTTCTTCAAAATTCAGTGCCGAATATAATCATAATACTATGTATCCTCTATGTTTCACACCAGATAAGAAGGTTTCACTGCAGGACGTCTCTCAGCTTATGCGCAATAGATTTGAAGGAACAAAATATTCTCCTGATGAGACGGGTGAAACTGATATTAGGGTGATTGGAACTGATACTGCACTAAGCGCTCATATTATACAAGTGTTTTCAAATCTTCCTGTAGAAATGTCATGTGTCAGCTGGGTCAGCAGCGGTCCGCAAGTCTATGGAGTCTTTGTACCTGTATCCAATGATTGTATATATGTTGGTGGGGCTTATGGAGCTAATCAGCCTGCAAGTCAAAAAAATGTCTTTGATATAAATTATCCATATTATCTCTTTAAGGATATCTGCTCTCGCTGTTTAGGACCAAACAACTACAAAACCTATGGCGAGCCTGTCAAGGATTTCTGGTATAAAGCCGAAAGCAATATGTTCATTTCAATGAGTAGAGTACTCGCAGCAGCAGCAAAAATGACTGATAAGAATATCAGGGCAAATTATATCACTTCATACTGTAATGACATGATGAGTAAAGCATTTGAAACAGGAAAAGAAATACACCAAATTATACAAAATAGAGTGCCTCCAAGGGATTTGAATCTTGATGCATCAAAATTCAGTGTTGTTCCTGCTGTACCCGGAGACCACTCTACCGAAATTATCATTAAGACAACAGATCTTGTTAAAATGTATAGAAACGGAACACAATTCTATGCAACTATCATGGACGGTGAAGGAAAATATGTGCCTAGAGGGGCTGTAGTTACTTTCAATGTTTGTGGTGTATTGTATAATCGTGTAGTCGGTGAAAACGGTTTGGTTAAACTAAATATTAACCTTAATCCACGTAATTATAATATAGGAACATATTATGGTGGAGTAAGTGCTATAAATGCAATTGATGTATTGCCTACATTGATATCTGGAAACCTAGTAAAACATTATATGAACGACTCCCAGTTCTTTATCAAATTGGTTGACGGACAGGAAAATCCCATTATAGGTAAAGCTATTAGCATGAACATCAACGGAGTATTTTATGACCGTACAACTAATCAGGACGGCATAGCTAAGCTGAATATCAGATTAAATCCTGGCACATACATACTGACTGCAACCGATCCGAATACAGGATTAATGATGTCATATATTATTACAGTATTGCCTATTTTAACGGCAAGTGATATGAAAATGACCTATTTAGATGGAAGCCAGTTTAAAGCAAAAGTGGTTGATGGTCAAGGTAATCCAAAGGATAATGTAAGTGTAAGATTCAACATCAATGGAGTATTCTATACCAGAACTACAGATGCATCGGGAGTTACCCGTTTGAACATTAATTTGATGCCCGGTGAGTACATCATTACTTCAGAGTATGAAACCTCTAGAGTTTCAAACATAATAACTGTAATGGCAAAGGATTGATTTAAAATGTGAAAAAGATGATATTATTGGTGATTAGATTTTTTAAATGAGAAACATGCTTTAAAATTATGGATTGAACAATAAATCTATTAATAGAAATTAAGTTGATTTTATTTGAAGGTTTTGATTATGAATAATATTTTAAATAGGATTATACTCTTCAAATATACGGCCACAATGTTTCCATTTCGTCTAATTTTTTTATTTTTAAAATTACCATTCACGATTACCAAACCGAGATGTAAAATTCATATATGATTAAAAACATATAAAACTCACCAACAATATGATATGTGTTCAAAATGTCATTTTTAGCCAAGCATGGAATTTAAATATATTATGAAGATTATGGCAAAGGAAAAACTCTACATTTGTACATAGATTGAATTCATCCCATTAACGGAACAATGAATTCAACAATGAATTTAAAGATGAATACAATAATGTTTTTTATGAGAAATGGAGGATAAAAAGATAGGAGATATACAACTAGATTTATTATTTTTCATTAATAATCAATTACAAAATCCTTTTTTAGATATGGTGGTGCCCATCATATATTCAATCACTGATGCAAGAGTAATATTTACCTTGATTATCTTGGTTTTAATAGGATCCAGAATATTTAAAAATAATAAAATAACTAAAATTGCATTGTATTGTCTTGCAGCATACTGCCTTTCAACTGTTTTGATGCTGACATCAAAAACTTTTTATCCAAGTACAAGACCTTTTATAGCATATGAAGCCATAAGATTGGTTGTTCATGATAATGGTTTTTATTCTTTTCCATCAGGCCATTTCGGCATTTCAACAACAGTGCTTACAGTTATCATATTGACCGCAGATAAACATAAACGTGAATTGATTGTCCTATCACTCACATATTTGCTAATCTTATCATTTGTAGTCATTTATGGCGGCGTTCACTATCCAATAGATGTGATTGGTGGAGGGATAATCGGCATAATTTCTGCAGAAATTGTTGTACATATTCTTGAAAATTATTTAGGGACAAAATTGTTATTCAAACCCTAATTCTTTGTGTTTTGAGTGATAACTTATTAAATAATTGTTAAATGATTATTCATCTCAAAACATTAATTTTATTAACATATGATGAATTTAAATTAGTGTTTGTTGGGAATCCATGAAACTAGGTTCATTGACTTCTTTTACAACACCATTCTCATTAATCTCACAGATTAGCAAGGGCGAATCAGGATTATGCAACTTTTGGTTCCTTTTGACTAGCTTCATGTTGCTGTTGGCATAACGCACTTTAAATTATCTACTACATTTAGTGAAATTTGTTCTATACCGTGCAAACAAAAAATTATTAAAAGTAGAAGAATTATCTACTACTTTTTAGACAGCTTAGTTTCATAATAGAAAGTCCCAAATAACCATTTTCTTAAATTTCATCACCTAATAAAAAGTCAATTATGTT